>NZ_JBYTEQ010000006.1:0-248295 GCF_058792115.1 Cellulosimicrobium sp. EB106-03-01-XG111 | reverse complement strand
CCCCCCCAGGGGAGACCTCTTGGTTTGTGGGGGCGGGGAGGGGGAGAAGAGACAGGACGGCGGTCGTCCCGCCGTCGGGCCCCTCGCCCGTCCCGTGCCGCCCCTCACGGGTGGTCCGTCACCAGCTCCAGCCGCGCGCGCTGAGCTCGAGCTCCTCGCGGAACCGCTCGTCGTCGCCCGTGCGGAAGCCCGCGCGCAGGGGCGCGTCCGCGACCGGGAGCCCGGTGAGCCGGCAGGCCTCGCGCAGCAGCGCGTCGTAGGCGCCCTGGACCGCGAGGTAGTGGTGAGCCCGCGCGTAGACGTCCGGGTCGGCCTCGATGCGCCGGAGCTCCGCGGCGAGCGCGGTGAGCCGCACCTGGAGCGCGAGCGTCGTCAGCGGGTCCGGCGCCGCGGCGGCACGACGGCGCGCGCCCGCCCGGTGGCTCGGAGGTCGCCCGGCCCGGCGCAGCACCCACCACGCGGCGGCGGCCGTGCACGCCGCCGCGCACCAGATCATGAGCAGCCACGACATCGGAGCCGACCTCTGCGCGGGGAGACCCACAGGACCTCTCCAGTCTAGGTCTCCCCGGCCCCGCGGGGCACGGCGGGTGCCCCTGTCCTCGATCCCCGGCGGTCCCCGCCGGGGACGGCGGCCGGTCCCGAGCGGTCCGCGCCGCGCGTGGCGGGGTCAGCCGTCGAGGAGGTCCGGCTGCGGGTGCCGCACGCCCTGGACGGCCGTGCGCGGGATGGCCGCGCCGATCGTCGCGACGTCGTCCGGCGTGAGCTCGACCGCGGCCGCCGCGACGTTCTGCTCCAGGTACGCGACGCGCTTCGTCCCCGGGATCGGGACGACGTCGTCGCCCTGCGCGAGGAGCCACGCGACCGCGAGCTGTGCGGTCGTGACGCCGTGCTCCGCGGCGAGCTGCTCCAGGGAGCGCACGAGGCCGCGGTTGTGCTCGAACGCCTCGCCGGCGTACCGGGCGTGGGCGCGGCGCACGTCGTCCTCCGCGAAGCCGTCGGTGGCGTCCACGGTCCCGGTGAGGATGCCCCGGCCGAGCGGCGAGAAGGGCACGAAGCCGACCCCGAGCTCGCGCAGCGTCGGCAGCACCTCGTCCTCCGGGTCGCGCGTCCACAGCGAGTACTCGCTCTGCACGGCCGTCACGGGGTGCACGGCGTGCGCGCGGCGCACGGTCGCGGCGGACGGCTCCGAGAGGCCGATGCCGCGGACCTTCCCGGCCTCCACGAGACCCGCGAGCGCGCCGACCGTGTCCTCGATCGGCACCTGGGGGTCGACACGGTGCAGGTAGTACAGATCGAGACGGTCGGTGCCGAGGCGACGCAGGCTCGCGTCGACCGCGGCACGGACGTACTCGGGGCGACCGTCGACCGGGCGCCCGTCGGGGTGGCCGCCCGCGGGCGGGAGCCCGAACTTCGACGCGAGGACGATCTCGTCCCGGTGCGGCCCGAGGACCCGGCCGAACAGCTCCTCGTTGCGGCCGTGGCCGTAGACGTCGGCGGTGTCGAAGAGGGTCACGCCGAGCTCGAGCGCGCGGCGCAGCACGGCCTCCGCCTCCGTGGCGTCCGCAGGGCCGTAGGCGTCGGTGACGGACATGCCGCCGAACCCGACGGCGGAGACGGCGAGCGCCGCCTCGCCGGTGCCGAGCGTGCGCGACGGGAGGGTGCCGAGGGCGGAGGTCCGGGAGGTGTCGGTCATGGGCCCAGCGGACCACCGCGCGCCGCCCGGGGCAAGGGCGGACGCCGTCCTCTCACCTGGCGAGAGGACGTGACGCGTCGTGCCGCGGCTCGGCGCGCGACGAGCCCCGCTGCAGGTCAGGCACGCCTCTCCTTGCTGGCGAGCGCGCGGAATGCGACCTAGTCTGGAATCGTTCAAGTGAACGGCACCGACGGAAGCCGGGTGACCGCCGCACGATTCCGGGCGACCCCCGAGAGAGCGAGGAGCACCATGTCCGCACCCACCATCCACCGCACGACGGCCCGCTTCGAGGCGTCGGAGAAGCTCCGCGCCCACCTGCAGCGCGTGCTCGTCGCGCTCGTCGACCTGCACGTCCAGGGCAAGCAGGCCCACTGGAACGTCACGGGCCGCGGGTTCCGCGACCTGCACCTCCAGCTCGACGACGTCGTGGACGCCGCGCGCGAGCACAGCGACACCGTCGCCGAGCGCATGCGCGCGCTCCAGGTCGTGCCCGACGGCCGCACCGAGACGGTCGCCACGACGACGGACCTCTCGCCGTACCCGGCCGGCCTCGTGTCGGTCGGCGACACGGTCGACGCGGTCGTCGAGCGCATCGCGCAGACGGTCGAGGTCGTCCGCGCCGTGCACGACGACGTCGACGCCGAGGACCCGACGAGCGCCGACATCCTGCACGAGATCATCGCGGACCTGGAGAAGCAGGCCTGGTTCCTGTCCTCGGAGAACCGCGAGGCCTGACCCGGCCCGCCCCCGCGAGGTAGAACGGCCCGTCGCGAGGTAGAGCACGTCGTGTGCTACCTCGCGACGGGCCGTTCTATCTCGCGGTGCGCTCCTGGAGCGCGCGGCGGCCGGGGATGGCCGCGACGAGCTCCCGCGTGTACTCCTCGTGCGGGTCGAGCAGGATCTGCTCGGCGTCGCCCTGCTCGACGACGCGGCCTCGGTGCATGACGCCGACGTGGTCGGACACCTGCCGCACGACGGCGAGGTCGTGCGAGATGAACAGGTACGCGAGCCCGTGCTCGGCCTGCAGCCGCACGAGCAGCTCGAGGATCTGCGCCTGCACGGACACGTCGAGCGCCGAGACGGGCTCGTCGAGCACGACGAGCGCCGGGTTCAGTGCGAGCGCCCGCGCGATGGCGACGCGCTGGCGCTGCCCGCCCGAGAGCTCGCGCGGTCCCCGGCGGAGCACGTCGGGCGGGAGGGCGACGTCCTCGACGAGCGCACGCGCCCGGTCCGCCCGCTCGGACGGCGACCCGACCCGGTACGCCCGGAGCGGCTCGGTGACGATCTGCTCGACGGTGAACCGCGGGTCGAGCGACGCGTACGGGGACTGGTAGACCACCTGGAAGCCGCGGCGCAGCGACCGCAGCCGCTCGCCGCGCGCCGTCGTGATGTCCTCTCCGGCGAACTCCACCGTGCCCGCGGTGGGCCGCTCGAGCCGGAGGGCGAGGCGCGCCGTCGTGCTCTTGCCCGACCCGGACTCCCCCACGAGCGCGTACGTCTCGCCGCGCCCGACCGCGAGGCTCACGCCGTCCACCGCGACGAGCGTCCGGTGCGCCGCCCCGCGCGGCAGCGTGAACTCCTTGCGCAGGTCCCGCACCGCGAGGACGGGCGCACCCGCGGTGCCCGGGCCGGCGCCGTCGGGCACCGCGGTCCCCTGACCGTCGGCGCGGCTCGCGACCGCGGCGCGGCTCGCGTCGGCGCGCGGGACGACGCCGTCGCCCGTCGCCGTCTCCGGGGTGCTGCCCGCGACGAGGCGCGAGCTCGCGAGGCTCGGCGCCGCCGCGATGAGCTGCTGGGTGTAGGGGTGGCGCGGGTCGTGCAGCACCTGCTCGGCGGTGCCCTCCTCGACGACGACCCCGTGCTCCAGGACGACGATGCGGTCGGCGCGGTCCGCCGCGACGCCGAGGTCGTGCGTGATGAGCAGGACCGCGGTGCCGAGGTCGCGCACGAGGCCGTCGAGGTGGTCGAGGATACGGCGCTGGACCGTCACGTCGAGCGCGCTCGTGGGCTCGTCCGCGACGACGAGGCGCGGCCGCGCCGCGACGGCGATCGCGATGAGCACGCGCTGGCGCATCCCGCCGGAGAGCTGCGACGGGTACTGCCGCGCGCGGGCCTCCGGGTCGTCGATCCCGGCCTGGCGCAGCAGCTCGACCGCGCGCTCGCGCGCCTCCTTGCGCCGCGCGAGCCCGTGGATGACGAGCACCTCCGCGACCTGGTCGCCCACGCGCGTGACGGGGTTGAGCGACACCGTCGGGTCCTGCGGCACGAGCCCGACGTCGCGGCCCCGCACCTGCTGCCACTCCTTCTCGGAGAGCCGTCCGACGTCGCGGCCGCCGAGGCGGATGGTCCCTGCCGTCACCTCGCCCCCGCGCGCGAGCAGGTGCAGGGCCGCGTGCGCCGTCGTGCTCTTGCCCGACCCGGACTCGCCCACGAGCGCGACGACCTCGCCCGCCCCGACCGTGAGGTCGACGCCGCGGACGGCGGCGTACGAGCCGCCGTCGCGCGTGCGGTAGGCGACCTCCAGACCGCGGATCTCGAGCGCGGGCGCCTCGCCCGACGTCGGGCCGGGACGCTCCTGGGTGGTCGGCGTCGTGACGGTCATGCGTCCCCTCCGGTGCGTTCCAGGGCCCGCGCGACACGGTTCGCCGACAGCACGACGGCGACGATCACGAGGCCCGGCATGGTCGTGAGCCACCACGCGGTGGCCAGGTAGTCGCGCCCGCCCGAGACGAGCGACCCCCACTCGGGCGCGGGCGGCGGCGTCCCGTAGCCGAGGAAGCTCAGGGCCGAGATCGCGAGCACCGCGGTCCCGAGCTCGAGCGCGACGAGCGCGAGCACCGGTCCCGTCGAGTTGGGCAGCACGTGGCGCCCCAGCACGCCGTACCAGCGCACGCCCGACGCGCGGGCCGCCTCGACGTACACCGACGTCGAGGTCCGCAGGACCTCGGCCCGCATGACGCGCGCGAACGTCGCGACGCTCGTGATGCCGACGGCGATCGCGACCTTGACCGTCCCGAACCCGAGCGCCGTGATGATCGCGAGCGAGAGCAGGATGCTGGGGATCGCGAGCAGCACGTCGACGAACCGGCCGACGACGTCGTCCACCCACCCGCGCACGAACCCCGCGAGCAGGCCGAGCAGCGACCCGGCGACGAGCCCGACCGCGACCGCGATGACGGTCGCACCGAGCGAGGCCGACGCGCCGTGGACGACCCGCGCGTACACGTCGCGTCCCAGGTGGTCGGTGCCGAACAGGTGCGCGCCCGACGGCGGCTGCAGCCGGTCCGCGGGCACGCCCGTCAGCGGGTCGTACGCCGTGAAGAGCTGCGGGACGACGGCCCACGCCGTGACGAGCAGCACGACGAGCACGGCGACGACCAGCCCGGGACGCCGCACGGCGTACCGCGCCCCGCGTCGCCACCGGCCCGCCGTGCCCCGGGTCCGCACGCGGCCGTGCCGGAGGATCGCGCGCGCGTCCTCGCGGTCCTCGACCTCGATCTCCGCGGGCGTGCGCCCCGCGGGCGCGTCGGCGGGCGGGGCGTCGGGGGCGAGCGCGCCCGACGGCGGGGCGTCCGCCGCCGCGGCACGGTCCGCGACCCGGGCCTCGTCCCGGAGCACGATGCGCACTCCCGGCCTGGTGCTCATGCGGCCACCGCCTTCTGTCGTGCGTCGATCCGGGGGTCGAGCAGGGGGTAGAGCAGGTCGACCACGAGCGTGACGACCACGAACACGAGCGCCGAGAGGACGACGACCGCCTGCACCACAGGGATGTCCTGCGCGTCCACCGACGTGACCGTGAGCCGTCCCAGGCCGGCGCGCGAGAACACCGTCTCCGTGACGACCGTGCCGCCGAGCAGCCCACCCACGACGACCCCCAGCACGGTCAGGGCGGGGATCGCGGCGTTGCGCAGCGCGTGGCCGAAGTGCACGCGCGCCCGGCTCGCGCCCTTGGCCCGCGCCGTCTCGACGTACGGCTCGCCGAGCGTCCCGCGCAGGCTCCGCGCGAGCACCTGGGCGAGCGCGGCGCTCGCCGGGACGGCGAGCGTGATCGCCGGCAGCACGAGGCTGATCGCGCCCTCGTTGCCGATCGCGGGGAACACCGGGAGCTGGAAGGAGAACCACTGCAGGAGCAGCAGGCCCAGCCAGAACGGCGGCAGGGCGACGCCGAGCGGCGGGAGCGACGCGAGCGTGTGGCGCAGCCAGGCCGCGCGCGGGAACGTGCTCGCGATCGCGATGCCGGCGCCCGCCACGACGGCGAGGACGAGCGCCGCGGCCGTGAGCCGCAGCGTCTCCGGGAGCGCCTGGAGCACGAGCTGCGTCGCGGGCGCCCCGGACGCGTACGACGTCCCGAAGTCGAGCCGCAGCGCGTGCCACAGCGCGTCGGCGTACTGGACCAGCACGGGCCGGTCGAGGCCGTACTGCGCGCGGAGCGCGTCGAGCAGCGCGGGGTCCACCTGGTCCGCCTCGCCGCCGCCGCTCGCCATGAGCGCGGCCGGGTCGCTGGGCAGCAGGTAGAGGACGAAGAACGAGATCGTGAACGCCGCCCAGAGCACGAACAGCCCCTGCCCGGCGCGACGCAGGACGTACCGGCCCATGGTCGGCCTCCTTCCGTGGGGGATGCCCGCCTGCCCGACGCCGCGGCGTCGGGCAGGCGGGCCCGGCGGGTCAGCCCTGGGTGACCCAGGCGTCGTAGAAGTCGAGCCGCGACGACGCCTCGAACGTCAGGCCGTGGACCGTGTCGGCGGCCGCAATGGTCGTCGAGAGCTCGTAGACCGGGATCGCGTGCCCCTTCTGGACCAGGAGGCGGGACGCCTCCGTGACGAGCTCCTGCCGCTCGGCCGGGTCGGTCGCCGCGGCCGACGCGTCGAGCAGGCCGTCGACCTCCTCCGCGTCGCGCTGGTTGATGTTGCGCGCGTTCGCCGAGAAGATCGTCCGCAGCACGTCCGGGTCGGAGCGCGTGAGGTTGTAGTAGTCGAAGTCGAAGTCGCCGCTCTCCTTGATCGCCTGCGACTCCGCGACGGTCACGTGCTGGAGCTGGAGGTCCACGCCGATCTGCGCGAGCTGCTGCTGGACGAGCTCGAGCGGCTCCGGCACCTGCCAGAACGTCACGGTCGTGGAGAGCTTCTGGCCGTCCTTCTCGCGCACGCCGTCGGCGCCCTCGACCCAGCCTGCGTCGTCGAGGATCTTCTTCGCGCCCTCGGGGTCGTAGGCGAGCTCGTCCGCGACGCTCTCGTAGAGCGGCGTCGAGTGCGACAGGACGCTCGTGGCCGGCTCGTCCTGCTCGCTGAGCACGGTGTCCGCGATCTGCTCGCGGTCGATGCCCCGGAGGATCGCCGTCCGCACGGCCTCGTCGCCCGCGAGCGGGCTCGACTCGTTGGGGAAGAGGTTGAACACGACGCCCGGGTTCGCGCGGTACTCGAGCCAGAACCCGTTCCCGTCGAACTGCGGGAGGTCGACGGTCGAGATCGCGGCCGTCGCGTCGATCTGCCCGGACTGCAGGCTGCCGCTGCGCACGCTCGCCTCGGGGATGACCTTGAACGTCACCGTGTCGAGGTAGGCCTCGCCCTGGTGGTCGTTGGCCTCCGAGCCCCACGCGTAGCCCGCGACCTTCTCGAGCACGATCTCCTGGTCCTGCGTGTAGGACTTCACGGAGAACGGCCCGGAGCCGACGAACTTGCCGGCGCAGCGGTCCTCGACGCTCAGGTCGGCCGAGGACGGGGCGAGGAGGCCGAGCGAGAACGTCGACGTCGCCTGGAGGAACTGCGCGCTCGGCGCCGCGAAGTCCACCGTGAGGGTCTGCGGGTCGATGACGGTCGTGCCCTCGTAGCCGACGAGGTACTGCGACCCGAGCGACGCCGTCGCACCGAGCGCGACGATCGCGTCGAGGTTCGTCTTCACCGACTCGGCGTCGATCGGCGTGCCGTCGGCGTACGTCGCGTCGTCGCGCAGGTGGAACGTGTAGCTCGACGCGTCGTCGTTCACCTCCCAGCTCTCCGCGAGCCACGGCAGGATCTCGCCCGTCTCCGGGTCCTGCGCCGTGAGCGACGCGACGGTCTGGCGGGCCGCCGCGATGGCGTCGTTGTTGCCGACCTGCTGCGGGTCGAGGCAGTGCGAGTCGACCGTGATCGCGAAGGTCAGGTCGCCGCCCGCGACGGGCTCGCCGGACGGGCTGGGCGACCCGCCGTCGTCGGACGTGCCGGACCCGCCGCCGCACGCGGCGAGCAGGAGGCCCGTGGCGGCGGCCGCCGCCACGACGGTCAGGGACCGGCGTCGGTGAGGTGTGGGGATCATGTCGTGCTGCTCTCCTCGGTGCCGGCTGAGGACCGGCGGTCGTCCGGCGCCGGTGGTCGACCGCGCCGGGCCCAGGGCCGGCGCGGCGGGGGTGCCCACCGGTGTGCCGTGCTTACCGCGCCGCGGGAGCGGCGCGGTCAGGTCGTTCCCGGAGCACCCCGTCACGTCGAAGGGTTGCTGGTCAGCGAGCCGGGCCTGCGTGCTGACGCTCGTCACCTGGGAGCAGGAAAGACAATCCCGACTGGTTGAGTCAAGTATCGAGACGCGCGTCCCGCCAGGCGGACGGTTGTTTCCTGCTCCGCGACGTCGCGACCTGTCGGCGGGGCCGTCACGAGCACGGCGAGGGCCCGCTTCGCCGGGCGAGACGGGCCCCTCCGGTCCGGCGTGCTCGCTCAGGCCGCGGTGAAGCCCGCCGCGCGACGGGCGTCGGCCACGCTCCAGAGGTCCGTCTTCACCTCGGCCCGCACGACGGGGACGACCTCCTCCGCGAACCGACGCAGCACGTCCTCCTGCTGCGTCGCGGGGATCAGGTGGTTCACCGAGACGGACTGCAGATCGTGCCCGTACGAGGCGTGGTAGTCGAGGATCTTCTCCGCCACGCGCTCCGGCGACCCCACGAGCGCGGGCCCGCGCTCGACGGCGTCCTCGACCGTCCGGAAGCTCGGTGCCTTCCCGACGGCGTCCGCCCCGTAGCCGCGACGTGCCGCCGCCGCGACCTGGCCCTCGTAGATCGGGCGGTACTGCTCGATCGCCTCCTCCGTCGTGTCGGCGAGGAACAGCCCGCCCGAGCCCGACCCGACGAACCCGTACGCCGGGTCGTGCCCGTGCGCCGCGTACCGCTCGCGGTAGCGGTCGATGAGGACCTGGTAGTTCTCGCGCGGCTGCAACGCGTTGGCGCTGACGATCGGGTCCCCGTACCGGGCCGCGAGGTCCACCGCGAAGCGCGACGTCGCCGACCCGTGCCAGATCCGGAACGGCCCGGCGAACGGCCGCGGCAGCGTCGTCGCGTGCTCCAGCGCGTGGCGGTGCCGCCCGCTCCAGCTGACGTCCTCCTCCGACAGCAGCAGGCGCAGCAGCTCGTAGTTCTCCTGGAGGTACTCGTACTGCTTGTCGATGTCCAGCCCCAGCAGCGGGTACTGCAGCACCTCGTTGCCCTTGCCGATGACGATCTCCAAGCGCCCGCGGCTCAGCTGGTCGACCGTCGCGAGGTCCTCGGCGACGCGGATCGGGTCGAGCAGCGACAGCACGGTGACACCCGTGCTCAGCAGGATGCGCGACGTCCGCGCCGCGACCGCGCCGAGGATCACCGTGGGTGCCGACGACAGCACCTCGCCCGCGTGCCGCTCCCCCACCGCGAACGAGTCGAACCCGAGCTCCTCCGCGAGCACCGCCGTCTCCACGACCCGGTTCAACCGGTCGGACGGCGCGACCGCCTCCCCGGTCACGGGGTGGGGCGGGTTGAACACGATGTCGAGTACCTGGAACCGCACGGTCCTGCTCCTTGCTGTCGGTGTCGTCGTTCGGGGGGCCCGGTACCGGAGCTGCCGACCCGGGGCGGGGTTGCCGACCTGTCAGGCCGCGGCAGCCTCGGCGGCGGCGGCGTCGCGCTTCGCGACCTCCTCGCGGACGATCGGGATGACGTAGCGGCCGAAGTCGACCGCGTCGTCGAGCAGGTCGTAGCCGCGGGCCGAGATCACGCGGACGCCGAGGTCGTAGTACGCGAGGAGCGCCTCGGCGACCTGCTCGGGCGTGCCGACGAGCGCGTTGGAGTTGCCGGCGCCGCCGGTGGCCTTCGCGGTCGCGGTCCACAGCGCGGTGTCGAAGCGCTCGCCCTGGGCGGCGATCTCGAGCAGGCGCTGGGAACCCGCGTTCTCGGGCTTGTCGATCGGGTGCCGACGGCTGAGCCGACCCCCGGCGGCGGCCTTGCGTGCCTCGATCCGGTCGAGGATGCGGTGTGCCTTCTCCCAGGCGAGCTCCTCGGTCGGCGCGACGATCGGCCGGAACGCGGCGTGGATGCGCGGCGGCGTCGTCCGGCCCGCGGCGGCGGCCTCGGCGTGCACGCGCGCGATCTGCTCGGCGGTGCGGTCGAGGGGCTCGCCCCAGACGGCGTAGATGTCGGCCTCGGCCGCACCGACGCGGAACGCGGCGTCGGACGACCCGCCGAACGAGATGGTCGGGGTGCGGCCCTCGAACGGCTTGGCGTCGAGCACGAAGTCGTCGAAGTCGTAGAACGGGCCGTGGTGGTCGAACGGCTCGGCGCTCGACCAGGCCTGCTTGACGATCTGGATGTACTCCTGGGTGCGCGCGTACCGCTCGTCCTTGGTCAGCGTGTCGCCCTCGCGGCCCTGCTCGTGGTCGTTGCCGCCGGTGATGAAGTGGACGGAGAGCCGCCCGCCGGAGAGCTGGTCGAGCGTCGCGAACGTCTTGGCCGCGTACGTCGGGTAGGACACGTTGGGCCGGTGCGCGAGCAGGAGCTCGATCGACTGCAGGCGCGCGGCGGTGTAGGCGGCGAGGGCGGCGGGCTCGGGGCCGGAGGATCCGTACGCGAAGAGGACGCGCGTCCAGCCGTTGTCCTCGTGCGCGCGCACGAGGCGCTCGAGGTAGGCGGGGTCGAACGCAGCGGTCGTGCGGTCGGTGGTCTCCGACGCGTCGTTGGTCGTGGCGATGCCGAGGAACTCGACGGGCATGAGGGTCTCCGTGGTGTCGGTGCGGGTGGTTCGGGGTGGGGTGGTGCGGGTTCGCGGACCGGACGTGCGCGGCGGCGCACGGGTGCCGCTCAGGGGGCGGCGGGCGCCGTCGACCTCGAGGGCACCGTCGGCTCCGCGGACGACGTCGGCCCGGAGGACGGAGCGGGCCCGTCGACCGGGTCGGACGCCGGGAGCCCGGCGTCCTTCCACGCCGGGAACCCGCCGTCGACGTGCGAGACGTTCGTGTACCCGCGCCGGGCGAGGGCCTCGGCGACGGGCCCGGAGCCGTCCGGCGACCCGCACACGACGACGACCGGCGTGTCGAGCGAGACCACCGGGGCGTCGGCGGGGCCGAACAGCGCGTCGAGATCGTGGCGGTCCGCGAGCGTGGCGCCGGGGATCTCGCCGTGCGCGGCGCGACCTCCGGCCGAGCGCACGTCGATCAGCAGCGCGCCGTCGGCGACCTGTGCGGCGGCGTCGGCCGCGGTCCGGAGGGGCGGGGTCGTGGTCATGGGTGTCTCCTTCGGGTGAGGTCGCGAGATCGACCCGCACGTCCGAGGCCGACCCTCCGCGGGTCGCTCGGGAGACGCGCGGTCGATCCCGCGTCAGCGGGTGGTGGCGAGGGCGGGTGCGACGTCGGGGGTGGCGATCGTGGCCGTGGTGTCGCCGCTGCCGGAGGCGCCCGCGAACCACTGCTCGGCGAGCAGCGCGAACGAGCGGCGCGCGTCGTCGGCGTCGTGGGTCGCGGTGGTGACGAGCAGCTCGTCGGCGCCGGTCGCGCGGCGCAGGGTCTCGAGCCGCCGCACGACGGTCTCGGGGTCACCGACGATGCGCGTGTCGACCCGGTCCGCGACGAGCGCGCGCTCGGACTCGGGGCGGTCCTCCCACGCGGGCGACGTGCCCGGCTCGGGGTAGGCGATCGCGCCGTCCGCGCCGCTGCGGATCGAGAGCACCCAGTCCGCGAACGGTGTCGCGAGCTCGCGGGCCCGTTCGATCGTGTCGGCGACGAGCACGTCGGCGGACACGACCACGTAGGGCTCGGCGAGCACGCCCGGCCGGAACGCCTCGCGGTACGCGGCGACGGTGTCGAGCGTCGCCGACGGCGCCACGTGGTAGTTCGCGGCCAGCGGCAGCCCGAGCTCGCCCGCGACGCGCGCGCTCTCGCCGGCGCTCGACGCGAGGACCCACAGGTCCCAGTCGGCGCCCTCGACGGGCGGGCTCACGTACGGCGTCCCGCGCTCGTCGCGGTAGGTCCCGGCGCGCAGCCCGAGCACGAGCTCGAGCTCGTCGCGGAAGCTCGCCGGGGTGCGCGACGCCCCGACGATCCGCTTCTGCGCGAGGATCCGCTCGCGCAGCACGGAGTCGTTCACGTCGGCGGGCGGCGCACCGGGCACGTACAGCCCGTCGACGACGCGGGGCCCGGCGGCGGGCCGGGCCCGCCGCGGCGGCGCCCCGGCCCCCTTCTCCCCCGTCGGCGGCGTGAACGCCCGGCCGAGCCCGAGGTCGACGCGGCCCGGGTGGAGCGCGGCGATCGTCCCGAACTGCTCGGCGGCGACGAGCGGGCTCGTCGTGCTGAGCAGCACGGCACCGCTGCCGACGCGGATGCGCTCGGTCCGGGCCGCGACGGCGGCGGCGAGCACGGCGGGCGACGCCGAGCCGACGCCGGGCGACAGGTGGTGCTCGGCGTACCAGACGCGGTGGTAGCCGAGCCGGTCGAGGTCGCGTGCGAGCCCGACGGCGCGGCGCACCGCGTCCTGGCCCGTCGCCCCCTCGGGGACGATCGCGAGGTCGAGCACGGACAGCGGGACGCGGCCGGACGCCGGTCGCGTCCCGCCGGGGGCGGCGGTCGGGTGCGGGTGCTGGTGGGACATGGCTTCCTCTGGTGGGTGCGGTGGCTCGGGGCGACGCGGTCTCGCGCGGGGTCGCCGGGCTACTTGGACGGGAACCCGAGCGCGGCGAGCGTGGTGCGCAGGTGGGCGCGCCCGCGCAGGGCGCCGGGGACGCGCAGGCGGTCGACGACGCGGTCGCGCCAGCCGCCGTCGAGCCCCTCCTCGCGGTAGAAGGGCGCGATGCGCTCCTCGTACGCCGCGACGTGCTGCTCCTGGCCGGCAGCGCGGTAGCGCTCGGCGTGCAGGACGGCCGCCTGCGGCAGCCGCGGCTTGACGCGTTCCCCGCCCGCGGGGTCGGGGTGCCCGACGACGAGCCCCACGACCGCGACCACGCCCTCGGGCAGGCCGAGCTCGGCCGCGACCTGGGCGGGGTGGTTGCGCAGCGCGCCGATGTACACGGTGCCCAGACCGAGCGACTCCGCCGCCACGACGGCGTTCTGCGCGGCGAGGGCGGCGTCGAGGAACGCGACGACCGTCGTCTCGAGGTAGTCGGTCGCCTCGAGCCGGACGCCCTCGCGCTCGCCGAGGGCGCGGGCCCGCGCGACGTCGGCGAGCCAGACGAGCAGCAGCGGCGCGGTGCGCACGTGCTCCTGGTCGCCCGCGAGCGCCGCGAGCCGCGCCTTGCGCACGCGGTCGGTGACGGCGACGACGCTCCAGAGCTGGAGGTTCGACGACGTCGGGGCCGACTGCGCGGCGGCGACGAGCGTCGGCACGACGTGGTGGGCCAGCGGGTCGGTGAGGTAGCGGCGCACCGTCCGGTGCCGGAGCTGCGTCGCGAGGACGGTGCCGGGACGGTCCACGGCGGGTGCCAGGGCCGCGGTCGCGCCGGGCGCGACGTCCTCGACCGCGGCGGGGTCGACGCCGTACCGCGCCGCGAGCGCGGCACGGGCCCCGCCGGTGTCGTGCGTGGCGTGCGTCTCGGGGCCCGCGGACGGAGCCGGAGCGTCCGCGGCGGCGGGTGCGGGAGCGATCGTCATGAGGCGGTCCTCTCGGGGAGTGCGGCGAGGCGGGCGAGCGCGAACCGCTCGGCGGCGGTGCCGCCGTCGGGCAGCGAGCCGGGGGCGGTCGCGAGGTCGGCGAGCACGCGCCCGACGGCCGGGGCGAACTTGAAGCCGTGGCCGGAGAACCCGGCGCCGACGACGACCGGGCCGCGGCGGTCGAGCACGAAGTCCTGGTCGGGCGTCGTGGTGTAGGTGCAGCTCACGGGGACGTAGGCGTCGGGGTCGAGGCCGGGCAGCCACGTGCGCACGTAGTCGCGCAGCGCGGCGAGCTGGCCCGGCTCCGGCCGGTAGGAGCGCCGGTCGGGGTCGACGACGGGGCCGACGCCGTGGAAGCCGACCTTGACGCCCTCGCCCGGGGTCGCGAGCCCGTAGACGCCGCTCGGCCACGTGGTGCCGGGACCGACGTCGTGCGTGAACGCGGGCCACCCCGCGGGTGACGTCCCGGGGGCGAGCGCGAAGTGGGCGGGCTGCTCCTGCGTGACGACGAGCGGGAGCTCCTGCCCCAGCAAGCCGCCCGCCGGGGAGCCGAGCAGACCCGCGCTCCACGCCCCGACGGTCACGACGACGACCCGCGCGACGACGTCGGCGCCGTCGGTGACGACGCGCACGCCCTCGGGCACGCGCTCGACGTGCCGGACGGCCACCTCGTGCCGCACGTCGGCGCCCCGCGCGGCCGCGGCCCCCTGGAGGGCCGCGACGGCGCGGTCGGCGTGGAGCCGGCCGGCCGTCGCGACCTCGTGCAGCACCCGGCCCTCGAACCGCAGCCCCGGCCAGCGCTCGGCCGCGGCCGCGGGGTCGAGCCACTCGTGCTCGATCCCCCGGGCCGCGAACGCGGCGCCGATCGCGTCGGCGCGACGCTCGGCCGCGCCGTCGCGACGCCCGTGGCTCACGCCGCCGGTGACGTCGAGGAGCGCGGTCCCGGTCTCGTCCTCGATCTCGCGCCAGAGGCGCAGCGCCTCCTGCGCGAGGTCGAGGTACTCGGGCTCGGCGTAGGTCGTGCGGTAGATGCGCGACGTCCCGTGCGAGGCGCCGTGCGCGTGCCCGGGAGCGAAGCGCTCGAGCAGCACGACGTCGCGCCCGCGCCGCGCGAGCTGCCACGCGGCGGCCGAGCCCATGACGCCGCCCCCGACCACGAGGTGGTCGACGTGCTGGGTGCTGGTGGTCATGCGCGGGTCACTCCGTCTTCGGCAGACCGGGCGGGTTGGTCTGCGACTCCTCGACGGCCTCGGACTCCAGGCCCCACCGCTGGAGCACCTCGAGGTACGTGCCGTCCTCGATGGCGTGGTTGATCGCGGCGGTGATGGCCGGGGCCGCCTCGTTGCCCTTCTTCGTGGCGACGGCGATCTGCGCCGTGTCGGGCCAGCCGCCGTTGAGCGTGCCGACGACCTTGAAGTCCTGCGGGGAGATCGCCGCCTGGTACGCGAGCGACGCGTTGGGGCCGACGTACGTCTCGATGCGCCCGGACTGGAGCGCGAGCAGGACGTCGGAGAACTGCTCGTAGTACTCGGGGCCCTGGACGGGCTCGAGGCCGTCCTCCTGGTTGAGGCGGTCCCACTCGAGGACGATCTTCTCCTGGTTCGTCCCGGAGCCGACGGCGACGACCTTGCCCGCGATGTCCTCGCGCTTCGTGATCGACGTGATGTCGGAGTCGGCGCCCACGAGCCAGCCGAGCTCGTCGTTGCGGTACGTGGAGAAGTCGATGGTCTCCTTGCGCTCCTCGGTCACCGTGACGTTGGAGATCACGGCGTCGACGTCGCCCGAGCCGAGCGCGAGCGGCCAGTCGGCCCAGGCCTTGACCTCGAGGCGCAGGTCCTTGCCGAGCGCGTCGGCGACGAGCTGCGCGATGTCGGTCTCGTTGCCGATGGGCGTCTCGTCGTCGTCGGCGAGGAAGCCGAGCGGGGGCGCGGAGCCCGCGGAGATCGCGACGACGAGCTCGTCCTTGTCCTTCCAGGCGTCCGGGAGGAGCGCGACGGCCTCGGCCGACTCGGTGGTGCGGATGCGGTCCTGGTCGGGGCTCGTGCTCACGTCGAGGGCGTCCGAGACGGACGTCGTGCTCTCCGTCGTGCCGTCGGAGGACGCCGCGCCCTCGTCCGCGGCGGCCGGGGCCTCGGTGCTCACCCCGGAGCAGGCCGCGAGCACCAGCAGGGGCACGACGGCGAGGGCGGCGAGCGCGCGGGGGGCGCGGGCGCGGGTGGTCGTTGCGGTCACGGGTGTCCTACCTCTCGGGTGGTGCGTCGGGGTGACGCGGGAGTGCGGGTGTGCGGGACGGCCGGACGGCCGGTCGCGGGTGACGACGGCGGGCGTCGGTGGACGTCGGTGGTTCAGAGGACCTTCTGGAGGAAGGCCCGGGTGCGGTCGTGGCGCGGGTGGTCGAGCACCTCGGCGGGCGTGCCCTGCTCCACGACGACGCCGTCGTCCATGAACACGACGGTGTCGGCGACCTCGCGGGCGAAGCCGATCTCGTGCGTGACGACGACGAGGGTCGTGCCGGTGCTCGCGACGTCCTTGATGACCTCGAGCACCTCCCCGACGAGCTCGGGGTCGAGCGCCGAGGTGGGCTCGTCGAACAGGAGCACCTTGGGCCGCAGCGCGAGCGCGCGGGCGATGGCGACGCGCTGCTGCTGCCCGCCGGAGAGCTGGCGCGGTCGGGCGTCGGCCTTGTCGGCGAGCCCCACGCGCTCGAGCAGCGCGCGGGCCTCGGGCTCGACGTCCTCGCGCCGGCGGCGCTGCGCGGAGACCGGCGCCTCGACGACGTTCTCGAGCGCGGTGAGGTGCGGGAACAGGTTGAAGCTCTGGAAGACGAACCCGATCTGGGTGCGCTGGCCGAGGATCTCGCGCTCCTTGAGCTCGCGCAGGGTGCTGCCCTTGCGGCGGTACCCGATGAGCTCGCCGTCGAGCGAGATGAACCCCTTGTCGACCTTCTCGAGGTGGTTGATCGCGCGCAGCAGCGTCGACTTCCCGGAGCCGGACGGGCCGAGCACGACCGTCACGGACCCGGGCGGGACGGTGAGCGACACGTCGCGCAGCACCTCGAGCGTGCCGAAGCTCTTGTGGACGCCGTGGATCTCGACGAGCCCGGCGGTCGCGACGTCGGCGGTCATGCCGCACCTCCCGAGGTGCGGGCGGTGCGGGTCAGCACGCCCACCCGGGCGCGGGCCGCGTACGCGGGCGGGACGGCGTCGGGCACGGGGCGGCCGGACAGCCGCGAGGCCCAGACGAGCACGGTCCACCGCGCCTTCTGCAGCGGGGTCGGGGGCAGCGTGCGCACCGCGCCCTTCGCGTAGTGCCGCTCGACGTAGTACTGCACGACCGTGATGAGCGTCGTGAGCACGAGGTACCAGATCGAGGCGACGATGAGCAGCGGCACGACGCGGCCGTTGCGGCCGTAGATGACGCTGACGATGTAGAAGAGCTCGCCGTACGCGAGGACGTAGACGATCGACGTGCCCTTGAGGAGCCCGATCACCTCGTTGACGGCCGTCGGGATGATGGAGCGCATCGCCTGCGGCAGGATGATGCGGCTCACCTGGCGCCGCTTGGGGATGCCGAGCGACGCGGCGGCCTCCTGCTGCCCCTGGTCGACCGAGAGGATCCCGGCCCGCACGATCTCGGCCGAGTACGCGGCCTGCGAGAGCCCGAGCCCGAGGATCGCGGCCCAGAACTTGTCGATCACGGACAGCGTGTCGAAGTACAGGAGCTCGGGCCCGAAGGGGATGCCGACGCTCAGGTACGGGTACAGGTAGGCGAGGTTGTACCAGAGCAGGAGCTGCAGCAGCAGCGGCACGGACCGGAACACCCACGTGTACGTCCACGAGACCGACTGCAGGAGCGGCGAGCGCGACAGCCGCATGAGCGCGAGCACGGTGCCGAGCGCGAACCCGACGACCGACGCGACGAGCGTGAGCCGGATCGTCGCCCACGCCCCCTCGAGGATCGAGGGCCACGTGAGGTACTGCGCGACGACCCCCCACTCCCAGCGGTCGTTCGTCACGAGCGAGCTGACGACCATGGCCAGCAGCACGGCCACGCCGGCCGTCGCGACCCAGCGGCCCGGGTGCCGGGCGGGGACGATGCGCAGGCTCTCGAGCGGCAGCGCGTCCTCGACACCGCCGCGCGGGTCGGCGGGGTGCCGGCCCGACGGCGGTGCGAGCTGCCGGGACTCGTCCTGCGGGAGCGACACGGTGCTCATGGCGCGACCTCCAACCACTTCTCGAAGGCGAGCGGGCCGATCTCCTCGGGATCGGTCCCGGTGTCGAACAGGGGCGTGTAGCCGGTCGCGAGGTACAGCCCGGCGGCCTCGGGCTGGCGCGGGCCCGTCGTGAGGTACACGCGCCGGTAGCCGCGCTCGACGGCCCGGCGCTCGAGCTCGGCGAGCACGAGGCGAGCCAGCCCGCGGCGCCGGTGCGCCGAGTGCGTCCAGATCCGCTTGAGCTCGGCGGTGCGCACGGCGGGCGTCCCGTCGGCGCGGCGCGCGGCCGGCCGGGCGAGCCGCCCCGGGTCGCCGAGCTCCGGCTCGGCCCGACGGCGGAACGCGCCGCCCGCGACCGGCCCGCCGTCCTCCAGCACCAGCACGAGCTCGCCGTGCGGCGCCGCGAAGTCCTGCGCGGGGTAGTGCTCCATCTCGGCGCGGAGCTCCTCGGCGCTGAGCACGCGCTGGTACCGCGTCCAGTACTCGTGGGAGAGCTCGTCGAGCAGCGGCCGCACGAGCGGGTCGTGCATCGCGACGGACCGGACCTCGCGCGCCCCGCTCACCGTGGCGGGGCGCGCCGCGACCGCGGTCACCGGGGTGCCCTCTCGCCCGCGGTGACGGCGAACGGCACGTGGTTGCCCTCGACCGGCGCCGGGCACGTCCCGAAGTCGCTGAACGCGTACGGCAGGTTGACGGCCCGGTTGAGGTCGAGGCGCACGCTCCCCGCGGTGCCGGGCACCGCGTCGGCGTCCACGCGCAGGACCCGCCAGGGAGCGACGCCGTCCGCCTCGTCGCTGAAGAGCAGCGTCACCGCGCCGCCCGGCGCGCCGGTGAGGGCGAGCGTCGCGCTGCGCCGGGCGCCGTCGCGCTCGACGACGAGGTCGACCTCGCCGACCGTGCGCACGTGGTGCACGAGGCCGGGCCGGGCGGCGCCCACGACGACGGGCCGCGGCGCGTCGTGCCAGCGCACCGCCGCGTCGACGACCCAGGCGGGGTCGTGGGCGAACGTCGGGACGCCGTCGAACCCCGTCCGGGCCGGGGCGAGCGGGTCGCGCACGCGGACGGCGTAGCGGCCCGTGCGGCGCACGACCTCCACCGCGACCTCGCGCGTCTCGCCGCCGTCCGACGGGTCGCCCGCGTCCCGACCGTCCGGGAGGAACGTGCCCGCGAGCGTCGACCCGCCCTCCGCGACGACGACGGTACCGACGGCGCTGCCCGTCGTCGTGCGGACGGCACCGCCCTCGTCCGCGCGGTGGTGCGCGCCGTCGGCGTCGGCCCACCAGAGCCCGGGGATCCCCGGGAGGGCGGCGGGCTCGGCCGGGAGCGCGTGGTACGCGACGAGGCTCAGCCAGCCGTGCGGCGGGCGCAGCCCGTCCTCCCGCTCGGCGTGCCAGGCGGCCCACGCCGCGGCGTCGGGCGACGCGGACGCGGCGGGATGCGCGGGTGCGGTGGCCACGGCGCCCGTGGCGGTCGGCGTGCTCGTGCTCATGGGTCCTCCGAGGTCGGTGCGGGTGGTCGGTGCGATCGCTGCGGTGTCGGCGACGGTCAGCCGACGAGCTCGGCGGGGTGCGCCGCCGTCGGTTCGTCGTCGCCGCGCGTCGTCGTGCCGGGGCGGGCGAGGTCGAGGTGCTCGCGCAGGGTCGTGCCCGCGTACTCCGTGCGGAACGAGCCGCGCTCCTGGAGCAGCGGGACGACCTGGTCGAAGACGTCGTCGAGCCCGCCCGGCGTGAGGTGGGGCACGAGGATGAAGCCGTCGGAGGCGTCCTCCTGGACGTGCCGGTCGATGTCGTCCGCGACCTGCTGCGGCGTGCCGACGAACCCGCCGCGCGACGTCACCTGGATGACGAGCTCGCGGATCGACCAGCCGTTCGCCTCGGCCTGCTCGCGCCACGCCGCGGCGACCGCCGCCGGGTCCTTCGCGTGCCGCACCCGGCCGCGCGTGATCGACAGGTTCTCGGTGTCGGGGTCGACGTCGGGCAGCGGGCCCTCGGGGTCGTACGCCTCGAGGTCGCGGCCCCAGACCTGCTCGAGGAACGCGATCGCCGTCGGGCCCGAGACCTGCTGGAGCCGGATCTCTCGGGCGCGCTCCTCCGCCTCGGCGGGCGTGTCGCCCAGCACGACGACGGTCGCGGGCAGGATCTTCAGGGAGTCGCGCTCGCGCCCGTGGGCCGCGAGCCGCCCCTTGACGTCCTCGTAGAACGCGCGCCCGGCGTCGAACGTCGAGTGCGCGGAGAACACGACGTCGGCCGTCGCGGCGGCGAAGTCGCGCCCGTCGGCCGAGTCGCCCGCCTGGAACAGGACGGGGTGGCCCTGCGGGCCCCGCGGCGTCTCGAACAGCCCGACGACGTCCGCGTACGTCCCGTGGTACGCGACCGGCCGCACCGCGCCGGGCCGCAGGAACTCGCCCGCGATCCGGTCGGCCAGCACGGCGTCGTCGTCCCACGAGTCCCACAGGGCGCGCGCGACCTCGACGACCTCGGCCGCCCGCGCGTACCGCTCGGGGTAGGGCAGGTAGCCGCCGCGGCGGAAGTTGGCGCCCGTGAAGGCGTCGGGGCTCGTCACGAGGTTCCACGCCGCACGGCCCTCGGAGAGCAGGTCGAGCGTCGCGAACTGCTTCGCGAGCTCCCACGGCTCGTTGAACGTCGTGTTGATCGTGCCCGCGAGGCCGAGCCGCTCCGTGACGGCCGCGAGCGCGGCGAGGACGGGCAGCGTGTCGGGGCGGCCGACGACGTCGAGGTCGTGGATGCGGCCCTTGTGCTCGCGCAGGCGCAGGCCCTCGGCGAGGAAGAAGAAGTCGAGCTTCGCGTCCTCGGCACGGCGCGCGAGGTGCTCGAACGACGCGAAGTCGATCTGGCTGCGCGAGCGGGGGTCGCTCCACACGGTGGTGTTGTTGACGCCCGGGAAGTGGGCGCCGAGGTGGATCTGCTTGCGGGGTCGGGTGCTCATGTCGGGTCCGTCCGGGCTCAGGCGATCGCCGCGTAGCGGTTCGCGGGGTGCGGGAGGCCGAGCGTGTCGCGCAGCGTCGTGCCCGGGTACGCGGTGCGGAACAGGCCCACGCCCTGGAGCAGCGGCACGACCCCGTCGACGATCGCGTCGAGGTCCGTGCTCAGCGACGACGGCCGCAGCAGGAAGCCGTCGGCGGCGCCGGCGTGCGCCCACTCCTCGACCGTCGCCGCAAGGTCGCGCGCTGTGCCCACGTGCGTCAGCGAGTCCGTGTCCCACGAGACGCCCTCGAGGTCCTCGAGCAGGTCGAGGCGGGCCTGCGCGCTCGCCCGCGTGTCGCCGACGACGACGTAGGCGTCGACGAGGACCCGGAGCGTGTCGGGGTCGCGCCCGGCGTCCGCGGCCGCGTCGCGCACCTGCGACCGGATCGCGGTGGCCTCGTCGCGGGTCGCGGCGCGGACCCGGACGACGTCGGCCCGGCGGGCCGCGAGGTCGAGCGACGCCGGCGTGCTCGCCCGCACGACGACGGGCGGCTGGCCCTGCGGCGGGCGCGGGGTGATCGACGGCCCCTTGACCGCGAACCGGATGCCCTCGTGGTCGACGTAGTGCAGCTTCTCGCGGTCCACGAACCGGCCCGTCGCGACGTCGCGGATCTCGGCGTCGTCCTCCCACGAGTCCCAGAGCCGCGTGACGACCTCGACCGCCTCGTCCGCCTCGGCGACGGCGTCGGGCTCGTCCTGGGCGCCCTTGCGCCCGAAGGCCGCGGCCTCGGCCGGGGTCGTGGACCACCCGACCTGCCACCCCGCGCGGCCGGAGCTCACGTGGTCGATCGTCGCGACCGCCTTGGAGACGTGGAACGGCTCGGTGTGCGTGGTCGTGACGGTCGGAACGAGGCCGATGCCCGCGCTGCGCGGAGCGAGCCGGGACGCGACGAGCGCGGCGTCGAGCCGGCCGCGCACGGACCCGTTGCGGCCCGGCTGGAGGGTGAACGCGTCGTCGAGCGTGACGAGGTCGAGCAGGCCGCGCTGGGCGGTGGCGACGAGCTCGACGAGGCGCTTGGCGTCGAACAGGCGCTGGGCCTGGGAGCCCACGGTCCGCCAGGCGGCGGGGTGCGCACCGGCGTCGGTGAGGTCGACGCCCAGGTGGACGGTGCGGGCGGGGCGGGGGTCGGGCATCGCGAGGATCCGTTCTGGGACAGGCGCCGACCGCACACTCAGGGCGCGGCGGGGTGCCAGGGGGTGGGCAGGGTCGCCCCGCCGCGGGGCGGCAGGGCGGGGCCGGGGAGGCCGGAGGGAGGCCCGTCAGGGCGTGCGCACAGGCGCGCGCGGCGTCAGGAGCGGGGCGTCGTCAGCGACAACAGGTGACGCGCGCGGGGGCGCCGACCGGACAGGAGACGACGGCTGCACCGCGGACCGGACAGGGGCACGTCGGCGCGTGCGGGGTGCTCACCGCGGTGCTCGACTGTCGCCGGTCCATCGTCCGTCTCCTTCGTGCCCGTCGCCGGGCGCCGCGTCGTTGCCCCGCACCGCGCGGGTCGCGCGTCGCGGGACCTGGTCCTCACCCGGGGCACCCCGCCGCGCGGGAGGGTTGCCGTCCGACGAGCCGGGGCTTGGCGTCGGAGCTCATGACCATGTCCTGTGCCGAGGTCCGTGGACCTCGGTTGCGCGGGAACTTACGAGCGGGCACGGAGGGTGTCAACGCACCGCCGGGACCTTCCCACATACTGGACTTGATCGGTCAACTTTGAGCGCCGACGGCTCTCGTTTGCACCGAGTGCATCGATGCACCTAGTGTCAAGAGGTGCCTCCCCTGCCCGGACCCGAGCGCCCGACCGCGCCCGTGACGGACGCCGCCGACCTCGCCGCCCCCGGCCCGGACGCCCCCGCTCCGGACGCCGCGGCTCCCGACCGCCGCGCGGCCCTGCGCGCGCGCCACCGCCGCGCGATCGTCGCCGCCGCCGCGACGCTCATGGAGGAGAAGGGCGGCGCGCGCTTCACCGTCGACGAGCTCGCGGCACGGGCCGACGTCGCGCGCCGCACGATCTTCAACCACTTCGCGTCGCTCGACGACGTCGTGGTCGAGGTCTGCGAGGACGTGCTGGGCTCGGTCGTCGAGACGCTCGGGGCGAGCGCGGCCGAGCCGGGCACCGACCGCCCCACGCCCCTCGACGACGTCACCGCGGCGCTGCGCGGCACGGACCTCGTCGGCCCCATGGCCTACCTCACGCGCGCCCTCGGCGGCACCGCGACCGAGCCCACGCCGCGCGTCACGACGATGGTCGTGCGCACCTTCACCCACCTCGCCGAGCGCCTCGTCGCGGCCACCACGCGCCGGCACCCGGACGTCGACCCGCTCGAGATCGAGATGCTCGTGGGCGCGCTCATGGCCGGGGTCCTCGTCATCCAGCGTCGCTGGTGGGCCGAGACCGGTGCCGCCGACGACGACGCCTCGCGCGAGGTCTGGGCCGGTCTGCTCGACCGCCTCGTCGAACGGATCCGCGCCGGCTGGGCGGACCCCGCCTGACGCGACCCGCACCCTCCCCGCCCCCGCGACCACCTCTCCCGCCACGCCACCCCCGCCACCCCGGGCGCACCCGTCGGACCCGGACCGGACTCCCACCGAAGGACCCTCATGGCTGAACTCCTCTACCGCCTCGGCCGCGCGTGCGCGCGCCGCGCGCGGACCGTCCTCGCCGCGTGGCTCGCGGTGCTCGTGCTCGCCGGGGCGGCGTTCGTCGCGTTCGGCGGCACGCTCGCGAGCAGCTTCTCGATCCCCGGCACCCCGACCGCCGACGTCACCGAGCGCCTCCAGACCGCGCTGCCCGAGGCGTCGGGCGGGAGCGGCACGATCGTCCTCGCGACGGAGGACGGCGCGCCGTTCACGCCCGAGCAGGAGGCGGCGATCGCGGACCGCTTCGCCGCGGCGGAGGAGGTCGACGGCGTCGCGTCGGTCGTCGACCCGTTCGCGACGCAGGAGGAGCTCGCCGACCAGCGGAAGCAGATCGACGACGGCCGCACCCAGATCGCCGCGGGACGCGAGCAGATCGAGGACGGCCGCGCGCAGCTCGCCGCCGCGCAGGAGCAGGTCGACACCGCCCGCGCCCAGCTCGACGCAGGCCAGGCCCAGCTCGACACGGCGCGCGCCCAGGCCGAGGCCGCGGGCGCGCTGGAGCAGGCCGCGCCGCAGCTCGACGCGCAGCAGGCCGAGCTCGACGCGGGCCGCGCCACGCTCGAGTCGCAGGCCGCGACGCTCGACCAGCAGGTCACCGCGCTGGAGGACCAGAGCGCGACGCTCGAGGAGCAGTCCGCGCAGCTCGAGCTCTCCGCTCCCCTGCTCGACATGGCGTCCGACATCCGGCTCGTGTCCACGGACGGGAGCGCGGCGGTCGCGAACGTGACGTTCACCGAGCCGAACATGAGCATCGACCAGCAGACGAAGGACGACCTCGTGGCCGTCTTCGCCGACGACCCGGTCGACGGCGTCCAGACCGACTTCTCGTCCGACATCGCCCAGGGCGTGCCGCAGGTGTTCGGCGTGGGCGAGGCCGTCGGCCTCGTCGTCGCGGCGATCGTTCTCGTCGTCATGCTCGGGACGCTCGTGGGCGCCGGCCTGCCGATCCTCACGGCCCTCATCGGGGTCGGGATCGGCGCGCTCGCCGCGATGTCGCTGTCCGGGGTCGTGGAGATGTCGTCGGTGACGCCGGTGCTCGGCCTCATGCTGGGGCTCGCCGTCGGGATCGACTACTCGCTGTTCATCGTCAACCGGCACCGGCGCCAGCTCAAGCAGGGCGACGAGCTGCACGAGTCGATCGCGCTCGCGAACGGCACGTCGGGCAACGCGGTCGTGTTCGCCGGGGCGACGGTGCTCATCGCGCTGCTCGCGCTCAACGTCACCGGCATCCCGTTCCTCGGCCTCATGGGCACGGTCGGCGCGCTGTGCGTCGCGATCGCCGTGCTCATCGCCGTCACCCTCACGCCGGCCCTGCTCGGCATGATCGGCCCGCGGATCCTCAGCCGCCGCGAGCGCGCCGCGCTCGCCGGTCCCGCCGCGTCGACGGGTGTCGCCTCGACCGGTGCGGCGACCGGCGCGTCGACCGGGAGCGCGGCGTCGGAGCCGGGCGCCGCGGGCGGCCTGCCCGCCGCGGAGCCCGTGCGCCCCATGTCGACCGTCCGCGCGGTGGGCACGGCGCTGCTCGCCGTCGTCGCGCTCGGCGTGATCGCCCTGCCCGCGCTCGACCTGCGGACCAACCTGCCCGACGGCTCGTCCGAGGCGCACGACTCGACGCAGTACCGCGCGTACTCGACGATCGCCGAGGAGTTCGGCGAGGGCACGAACGGACCGCTGCTCGTCGTCGCCGACCTCCCGGGCGAGCCGACCGAGGCCGAGGCGCTCGAGTACCAGGTGGGCGTGGCCGAGGAGCTGTTCGCGCAGGACGACGTCGTGGCCGTCGCCCCGATCGGGACGTCCGAGGACCGCACGGTCGCGGCGTTCCAGGTGATCCCGGCCGAGGGTCCGACGAGCGAGTCGACCGAGGAGCTCGTGCACGCCCTGCGCGCCCTCGAACCGCTCGACGGGGACGTGACGCTCGGCGTCGCGGGCTCGGCCAGCGGCAACATCGACATCTCGGAGAAGCTCGCGCAGGCCCTGCCGATCTACCTCGCGGTCGTCGTCGGGCTGTCGCTCGTCATCCTCGTGCTCGTGTTCCGGTCGATCTTCGTGCCGGTCGTCGCGACGCTCGGGTTCATCCTGTCGTACTTCGCCGCGCTCGGCGGGGTCGTCGCGATCTACCAGTGGGGCTGGCTCGCCGGGGTGTTCGGCGTCGAGACGCCGGGCCCGATCCTCAACTTCCTGCCCACGATCCTGGTCGGCATCCTGTTCGGCCTCGCGATGGACTACCAGCTCTTCCTCGGCTCGGGGATGCGCGAGGCGTACGCGCACGGCGCCCCCGCGCGCGTCGCGATCGTGCAGGGCGTCCGCGCGGGCCGGGCCGTGGTGACGGCCGCGGCGATCATCATGATCTCCGTCTTCGGCGGGTTCGTCTTCTCGCACAGCGCGATGATCCGGCCCATCGGGTTCGCGCTCGCGTTCGGCGTGCTCGTCGACGCGTTCGTCGTGCGGATGCTGCTCGTCCCGGCGCTCATGCACCTCGTGGGCGACAAGGCGTGGTGGCTCCCCCGCTGGCTCGACCGCGTCCTGCCCGACGTCGACGTGGAGGGCGCCGCGCTCGAGCGTCGGCACCCGCACCACCTCGACGGGCCGGCCGACCCGGCTGCCGAGGGCGCCGCGCCCGACGACGGCACCGACCCGGGCACGACCGGCCCGGACGCGGCCGAGCCGGAGCCCGCGCGCGGCTGAGGCCGCGGAGCCCCGCACCGGACCCGGTGCCACCGGTCGACGAGCGAGCCCGCTCGTCGGCCGGTGGCGCCGGGTCCGTCGTCGTCAGGGGCGAGGCACGTGCACCGTCGCGACGATCGCGCGGTGGTCGCTGCCCACGACGTGCAGGGAGTCGACGTCGGTCACGACGTTCTCGCGGTCGGTCACCACGTGGTCGAGGTTCAGCACCGGCGGCACGACGCCGGGGCGCGGCGACCACGACAGGTCGAGCCCGCCGCCCGAGGCGCGCGTCGCGTCGTGGAACCGGTCGCCCAGCAGCCGCCGGAACGTCGCGTGGTCGTGGGTGGAGTTGAAGTCCCCGACGAGCACCTGGGGCAGCGGGTCGCCGTGCGCGCGCTCGGCGAGGGCGTCCGTCTCCTCGTGCCAGATGTCGACGTACTCCGGAATCGGCGGGATCGGGTGCACCGCGGTGACGCGCACCGGCACGCCGTCGACCTCCACCGTCGCCGACGGCATCGCGTCGTTCGAGAGCGGCTCGACGTCGACGTCGCGGAGCGGCAGCGCGCTCCACAGCCCGCTGCCCATGGCGCCGCGCCCGACCTTGCCGTCCGCGCTGTACGGCAGCACGTCCTCGATGCCCGCCGCGACGAGCCGCTCGCGCAGGTCCGTCGTGAGCTCCAGCACGGCGAGCACCTGCACGTGCTCGGTGCGGACGAGGCCGACGAGCGCGTCCGCGTCCGCCGCGCCGTACCAGGTGTTGGCACCCATCACGCGCAGCGTCACCGCCCCGTCGGGCGGGGCGGGGCCGGGCACGAACGCCGGGACGAGCCACACCGCCTGGACGGTGACGCAGACGGCGAGCAGCGCCGCGAGCAGCCACCGGCGCGCGAGGAGGGTGAGCACGAGCCCGACGACGGCGCCCAGGGCGACGATCGGCATGAACCCGACGACCTGCGCGACGGGCGTCCACGCGTCGTCGGGCAGGGCGCGCACGAGCGTGAGGAGGAGCACCGCGACGGCGCCCGCGGCGAGGACGACCGTGAGCGGCCGCCCGCCCGGTCGGCGCCGCGTCGTGACGCGCGCGGGCGGGAGGCGCGTGGTGGCCGAGGTCATGCCCGGACTCTCGCAGCGCCCACCCTGCCGCCGCGACCCGCCCCACCGGCCCGCCCGGCGATCTCCACCGAACCCGCCCACCCGCCCGGGACGACGACGCCCCGGTCACCATGCGGTGACCGGGGCGTCGGTGGAGCGGGTGTCAGCCGAAGATGGCCGGCAGCGTGCCGCGGAAGGCCGCGTCCGCCTCGCTGAGCGGGACGGTGAACAGGCCCGCGACCTCGAGCGCCTCGCCCGACTCGGCGGCGGCCCCGGGCTCCGTGCCGGTCTCGCCGATCTTCAGGACGGGGACACCGCGCGCGACGCACGCGTCGACGAGCTTGGACTCCTCGCCGCGGGGGACCGCGACGAGCGCACGGGCGGTCGACTCGGAGAACAGCGCCTCGAACGGCGTGACACCGTCGCGCTCGGCCAGCGCGTCGAGCGACACGGTGGCCCCGACGCCGAACCGCAGCGACGCCTCGAGGAGCGCCTGCGCGAGGCCGCCCTCGGAGAGGTCGTGCGCGGCCGACACGAGGTCGTCGCGGCTCGCGTTGACGAGGACGCCGGCGAGCGCTTTCTCGGCCGCGAGGTCGACCTGCGGGGGCACGCCGCCCAGGTGACCGTGCTCGACGTCGGCCCACGCCGAGCCGTCGAGCTCCGCCCGCGTGGTGCCGAGGAGGTAGATGCTCTCCCCCGTCTCGCGCCAGCCCGACGGCGTGGCGTGCGCGACGTCGTCGAGCACGCCGAGCACGCCCACGACCGGGGTCGGGTGGATCGACGAGTCGATCTGCCCCGGCTCGCCGGTCCCGTTGTAGAGCGAGACGTTGCCGCCCGTCACGGGGACGCCGAGCTCGCGGCACGCGTCCGCGAGGCCCTCGATCGCCTCGACGAGCTGCCACATCGAGTCCGGGTCCTCGGGCGAGCCGAAGTTCAGGCAGTCGGTCACGGCGAGCGGGCGGGCGCCCGTCGTCGCGACGTTGCGGTACGCCTCGGCGAGCGCGAGGCGTGCTCCCGTGCGCGGGTCGAGCTTGCCGTAGCGGCCGTTCGCGTCCGTCGCGAGCGCGACGCCGAGGCCCGTGCTCTCGTCGACGCGGACGACGCCCGAGTCGTCGGGCTGCGCGAGCGCGGTGTTGCCCTGGACGAACCGGTCGTACTGGTTCGTCACCCACTCCTTGGACGCGAGGTTCGGCGACGCGAGGAGGCGCAGGGCCGTCGCGCGGAGCTCGTCACCGCTCTCGGGGCGGGCGAGCGCGTCCGCGTCCACCGTGCGGGCGTTGAGCCCGTCCTGCCAGGCCGGGCGCGCGTAGGGGCGGTGGTACACCGGGCCCTCGTGCGCGACGGTCCGCGGGTCGACGTCGACGATGCGCTCGCCGTGGTGGTCGATCGTCAGGCGGCCGGAGTCGTTGACCTCGCCGATGACGGCGGTCTCGACGTCCCACTTGCGCGTGATCGAAAGGAACTCGTCGAGCTTCTCCGGCGCGACAACCGCCATCATGCGCTCCTGCGACTCCGACATGAGGATCTCGCCCGCGTTGAGCGTCGGGTCGCGCAGCAGGACGTCGTCGAGCCACACGTGCATGCCGCCGTCGCCGTTCGAGGCGAGCTCCGACGTCGCGCACGAGATGCCGGCGGCGCCGAGGTCCTGGATGCCCTCCACGACCTGCGCCGCGTAGAGCTCGAGGCAGCACTCGATGAGGACCTTCTCCATGAAGGGGTCGCCCACCTGGACGCTCGGGCGCTTGGCGGGCACGCCGTCCTCGAACGTCTCCGACGCGAGGATCGAGGCGCCGCCGATGCCGTCGCCGCCCGTGCGGGCGCCGAAGAGCACGACCTTGTTGCCCACGCCCGAGGCGTTGGCGAGGTGGATGTCCTCGTGGCGGAGCACGCCGAGGCACAGCGCGTTGACGAGGGGGTTGCCCTGGTACGACGAGTCGAACACGAGCTCGCCGCCGATGTTCGGCAGGCCCAGGCTGTTGCCGTACCCGCCGACGCCGCTCACGACGCCGTGCACGACGCGCGCCGTGTCCGGGTGGTCGACGGCGCCGAAGCGGAGCTGGTCCATGACGGCGACGGGGCGCGCGCCCATGGAGATGATGTCGCGCACGATGCCGCCGACGCCGGTCGCGGCGCCCTGGTAGGGCTCGACGAACGACGGGTGGTTGTGCGACTCGACCTTGAACGTCACGGCCCAGCCGTCACCGATGTCGACGACGCCCGCGTTCTCGCCGATGCCGACGAGCAGGTGCTTCTTCATCTCGTCGGTGGTCGCCGCGCCGAACTTCGACAGGTGGACCTTGGAGGACTTGTACGAGCAGTGCTCGGACCACATGACGGAGTACATCGCGAGCTCCGCGGCCGTGGGGCGGCGCCCCAGGATGTCGCGGATGCGCTGGTACTCGTCCGGCTTGAGGCCGAGCTCGGCGTACGGCTGGACCTCGTCGGGCGTGGCGGCGGCGTGCTCGACGGTGTCGAGCGTCGGCGCGGCGGGACGAGCCTCGGAGCGTGCGGAAGCCTGGGGTGCGGGGGCGGTCATCGTTTCCCTCGGGTGGGCGCTGAGCGGGGAGCGCACGACGGCGCGCGGCCAGTCTACCGGCGCGCGCGGAGAGGCTGTCCGGGCGTCTCGCGTCGCGGGCGGCCGAGAAGTGAGACGAGCGTCTCGCCGTGCGGAAACTCCGTTTCCGGGTTCCGATGGAGGGGTGACCACCCTTCTCGAACCGACGTCCGGCACCGCGCGCAGCACGACCAGCGACCTCCTCGACCCGCACCTGGAGCGTCTCGGCCACGAGCTCACGCTCGTCGAGCGCCAGCTCAACGGCTACTCCCGGCGCACCGGCTCCTACGTGGGCCACGGGGCGGTCGAGACCGTCGAGCCGGCGGAAGGGCGCTACCGGGACGAGCTCGAGGCCGAGCGGGAGCGCATCCTGTCGCGGCTCGAGATGCTCAGCGCGATGCGCGTCGCCGCGTCCTGCTGACCCCGACCGCGACCGCGACGCCGAGCGCGGCCACCGCAGGGCGCGGGACGGCTCAGAGCGTCAGCCCCAGCACGACGCCCAGCACGCCGAGCGCGGGCGGCACGAGCTGGACGAGCGCCGCGCGCGCCTTCGACGGCGACGAGAGGATCAGCACGAGCCCCGCCGCGACCATCGACCCGGCCCCCGCGACCACGAGCGTCAGGCCGACGTCCTGCCGGTCCGCCGCGTACAGGACGATGCCGAGCACGACGAGCACCGCGAGGAACAGGTTGTAGAACCCCTGGTTGAAGGCCATCTCGCGCGTGGCCGCCGCCTCCTCCGGCGACGTGCCGAACGTGGCGCGCGTGCGGGCGCTCGTCCACGTGAGCGACTCCATGACGAAGATGTACACGTGGATCGCCGCAGCGACCCCCGCGAGCGCCAGCCCGAACCCGATCATCGTCGGCCCCTCCCGGTCCGCGAGGCCGCACGGTGCGCGGACCCCGGCGTGCCGACCGGGTGTCGCTGCCTCAGCGCTCCTCAGCGTTCCACAGGAGCGGCTCCGCCGCCGCGAGCGCCACGGCCAGCGCGCCGACCGCGAGCCCGACGCGCGTGTGCGGCAGGCGCACGCCGCGGTCGCGCAGCCGCTCCCCGCGCCGGTAGACCCACTTCTCCCCCGCGACCACGAGGGTCGTCGCGAGCGCGAGCCCGGCCGCCGTGCCCGCGACGGCGACGCCGGCCGGCACCGGCGCGGTGTCGTCGTCGGTCGTGGCCCAGGTGTTGTCCTCCCGCGGGGCGCCGTCGGCCGTCGTGGTCCCGGGCGTCGCATCGGCCCCGTCGGCGTCCGCCTCGCGAGCGGCGTCGCGCAGGGAGCGCAGGCCCTCGCGCGCCTCGGTCCCCTCGGTCGTCGAGGTGAACGTCAGCACGACGGCGGCCGTCGCGACCGCGGTCTTGACGAGCGCGCGCGCCCAGCGCGGGCGGACGACGTCGGGCACGGCGTACCACGCCACGGTGGACAGCCCCGCGATCGCCACGGTGCGCGGGTCGGCGACCCGTCGGGTCGGCGCGTGCTCGGTCATCGTGCCCCTTCGTCGGCAGGTGTGCTCGGGGTGCCTAACGGCCCGCGACCGTGCCGAGTTCCTGCGGCCCGGAGGCGTTCGCGCAGGTAGCGCACCGCGGGGGCGTCGGTCATGGTCGCGCGCCACACGACCGTGACCGGGCGGGTCGGGACGGGCTCGCGCACGGGCACCGCGACGACGTCGGCCGGCAGCGGGCCGCGCCCGAGGCGCGGCACGAGCGCGACGGCGAGGCCCTGGGCCACGACCTCGACCTGCGACGCGAACTCGAGGCACCGGAAGTCGATGCGCGGGACGCGCGGCTCGCGCGCGAACATGTGGCAGAACCACTCGTAGCAGATGGTGCCGTCAGGCGTGCAGACCCACGTCTCGTCGAGCAGGTCCGACGGCGTGAGCGCCTCCCGCCCCGCGAGCGCGCTCGACGCGTGCACGAGCACGTCGGCCTCGTCGCGGAACAGCTCCTCGGCGCGCAGGCTCGGGGGCAGCGCGAGGCCGACGCCCTCCCAGTGGTGCACGAGCGCGATGTCCAGGGTGCCCGCCGCGACGGCCGCGACGGCGTCCCACGGCTCGGTCTCCTCGACGACGAGGCGCAGGTCCGGCACGTCGTCCCGCACCTGCGCGAGGAGCGGTGCGACGGCGCCGCGCACGGCCGTCGAGAACGACCCGAGGCGCACGGTCCCCGTGGGGCGCGCCCCGGCGTCGTGCAGGCGGGCCCGCAGCGACTCGACCTGCTCGCGCAGCGCGCGACCCTCCTCGACGACGCGCCGCCCCGCGGCCGTGAGGACGACGCCGCGCCCTTCGCGGTCGAGCAGGCGCGCGCCGAGGTCGCGCTCCAGGCGCTTCACCTGCTGCGAGACGGCGGACGGCGTGTACCCGAGGTCGCGCGCCGCGGCGTGCACGGTGCCGGTGCGCTCGACGGCGAGCAGGGCGTCCACGGCGGCGAGGTCGATCATGCGACGGATGCTATCCGGAAGCGACGCTACCGGGAACCGTGCACGACTGTGCGCTGGACGTTCACGGTGCGACGGCGCACCCTCGATGCCATGCCGCTGCGCCCGTCCCTCCTCGCCGTCCTCGTCGCCGTCGTCTGGGGCGTGAACTTCGTCGTCATCGACCTGGGGCTCGGCGACGTGCCGCCGACGCTGTTCGTCGCCCTGCGCTTCCTCGTCGTGCTGGTCCCGGCGGTCTTCCTCGTCCCGCGGCCGCGCGCACGGTGGCGGGACGTGCTGCTGGTCGGCACGTTCATGAGCCTCGGCCAGTTCGGCCTGCTGTACACCGCGCTCGCGCTCGGCATGCCCGCCGGGCTCGCGTCGCTCGTGCTCCAGGCCCAGGTCGGGCTCACCGTGCTGTTCGCCGCCGCGGCGCTGCGCGAGGTCCCGACGCGCGCGCAGCTCGTCGGCGTGCTGGTCGGGGCGGCCGGGCTCGTCGTCGTCGGCGTGGGCCGCAGCGCCTCGACGCCCGCCCTCGCGTTCGTCGTGACGCTCGCCGCCGCGGCGTCGTGGGCGGTCGGGAACGTCGTCGCCCGACGCGCCGGGAGCCGCCGTGACCAGGGCTCTACCTCGCCTGACCTGGGCTCGACCTCGCGCACCCAGGGCTCTACCTCGGGCGACCTGGGGTCTGCCTCGGCGGGGCGGGGCTCCTCCCCGCGGCCCGGGCTGGAGGGGCTGTCGATGACGGTGTGGTCGGCGCTCGTCGTGCCGGTCCCCATGCTCGGGCTGTCGCTCGCGCTCGACGGTCCGGACGCCGTCGGGCACGCGCTCACCCACCTCACGCTCGCGCCGGTCCTGTCGACCCTGTACACCGCCTGGCTCGCGAGCCTCGTGGGCTACGGGATCTGGAACACGCTCCTCGCGCGGTACCCGGCGTCAGCGGTCGTGCCGTTCACGATGCTCGTGCCGCCGGTCGGGATGCTCGCCGCGTGGCTCGTGCTCGACGAGGTGCCGAACACGGCCGAGGTGGTGGGCGGCGTCGTGCTCCTGCTGGGCGTCGCGACGACGACGGGCGTCCTCGGCCGGCGGCGCTCGCCGGGCGCCGCAGCCGTTCGTCCCGACGCGGTGGCGCCCTCCGTCGCGGCGGGCCCGACGCCCGCACCCGACCACCCCGACGCGACCGCGACCGGCGGCCCGACCGCGACACGCGCCCGCTCGCGCTGACAGGACGCCCGCGCGGGGGTTCCATGGGAGTCCGGGACGTCCGAGACGCGAGGGAGCCTCTCATGAGCGAGACCGCGGGCCGCACGGAGGAACGTCAGCAACCCGAGCTCAAGCGCGTCATGGGGCCCAGGCTGCTGCTCCTGTTCATCGTCGGGGACATCCTCGGCACGGGCGTGTACGCGCTGACCGGACAGGTGGCGGGCGAGGTCGGCGGGGCGGCGTGGCTGCCGTTCCTGCTCGCATTCGTCGTCGCGACGATCACCGCGTTCTCCTACCTCGAGCTCGTCACGAAGTACCCGAGCGCGGCGGGCGCCGCGCTCTACACGCACAAGGCGTTCGGCATCCACCTGCTGACGTTCGTCGTCGCGTTCATGGTCATGAGCTCCGGGATCACCTCGGCCTCCACGGCGTCCAACGCGTTCGCGGGCTTCGTCTCCGACGGGTTCGGGCTCGAGCTGCCGACGGGCGGGGACGGCCGCCTGCTCATCGCCCTCGCCTTCATGGCCCTCGTCGCGCTCGTCAACCTGCGCGGGGTCGGGGAGAGCGTCAAGGCGAACGTCGTGCTGTCGCTCGTCGAGCTGTCCGGCCTGCTGCTCGTCATCTTCGTGGGGCTGTGGGCGACGACGCAGGGCCGCGCCGACTTCTCGCGCGTCGTCGTGTTCGAGAGCGCCGACGACAAGAGCGTGTTCCTCGCCGTCACCGCCGCGACGACGCTCGCGTTCTTCGCGATGGTCGGGTTCGAGGACTCCGTGAACATGGCGGAGGAGTGCAAGAACCCCGTGCGGGACTTCCCGCGCATGATGCTCACCGGGCTCTCGATCACGGGCGCGATCTACGTGCTCGTCGCGATCACCGCCGTCGCGCTCGTCCCCGTGGGCGACCTCACCGACGACGCCAAGGGGTCGGCGCTCACCCAGGTCGTCGCGGCGGGCGCGCCGAACCTGCCGTTCGACACGATCTTCCCGTTCATCGGGATGTTCGCCGTCGCGAACTCGGCGCTCATCAACATGCTCATGGCGTCCCGCCTGCTCTACGGCATGGCCAACCAGGGCGTGCTGCCGCGCGCGTTCGGCCAGGTGCACCCGTTCCGCCGCACGCCGTGGGTCGCGATCCTCGTGACGACGGCCATCGCGTTCGCGCTCATCGTGTACGTCGTGCGACAGTCCGGGACCGCGGCGGGCACCAACGCGATCGCCCTGCTGGGCGGGACGACGTCGCTGCTCCTGCTCGTCGTGTTCACGATCGTCAACATCGCGCTCCTCGTGCTGCGCCGCGACCGCGTCGACCACGAGCACTTCCGCACCCGCACCTGGCTCGCGGTGCTCGGCGCCCTGACGTGCGCGTACCTCGCCGGGCCGTGGGCCCGCAGCGCCGAGCAGCAGGAGCAGTACGTCATCGCGGGCGCGCTCGTGGCCCTCGGGGTCGTGCTCTCGTTCGTCACGTGGCTCTACAACCGCTCGGTGCGCCACCGCCGGATCGCGTTCTCCGACGTCTCCCGCCTGGAGGACGACGTCGACGACGACGGCCCGGGGCGGTGACCGTCGTCGCGCATGATGGGTCCATGCAGACCCGCGTCGCCGCCTACGCCGTGGTCGTCCGCGAGGACGGCCGGATGCTCCTCCCCCACTGGAGCGAGGGGGACCACGGCGGCTGGACGCTCCCCGGCGGCGGCATCGACCCGGGCGAGGACCCCGCCGCCGCGGCCGTCCGGGAGGTGCGCGAGGAGACCGGCTACGACGTCGAGCTCGACGGCCTGCTCGGCGTCGACAGCATCGTGGTCGACGCCGCCGACCGCATCCGTCCCGAGGACCGCGACCGGTCGCTGCACGCGATCCGCATCGTCTACCGGGCCCACGTGGTGGGCGGCGAGCTGCGCGTCGAGGAGGACGAGTCGACCGACGACGTCGGCTGGTTCACGCCCGACGAGGTCGACGCGCTCGACCGCGTCGGCCTCGTGGACGTGGCCCGTCGCTGGGCCGGCCTGCTCCCCGTACCGTCGTGACCCGCTCGCGCCGGGCGGCCGGCGGGCGGCGCGGGGCGACGGTGCTGGGCGCGCCCGCCGTCGGCGTCCTGGTCACGGTCGCGCTCGCCGCGTGCACGTCCGGCACCCCGCCGCCGGACCCCGACACGGTGACGTCCGCACCGGCGCAGGTCCCGCCCCCCGGTCCCGGCGCCACCACGGAGGACGGTGGCGCGGCGGACGATCCGAGCGGCGACCGGAGCGGCGACGCCGAGCCTGCGGCCGTCCGCGTGCCCGTGGGGACGGCGACGGTCGAGATCGCCGCGCTCCTGCCGGTCGGGGCGGCGCCTCCCCACGTCACGGCCGACGCCGAGGGTGCGTCCGACGTCACGCTCGCCCTCGCGGGCGCCCCGGCCGTGGTCGCGGTGGAGGGTGGCTCGCTCGTGCGCCACGCGGACGGCACGCTCACCGTCCTCGACGACGGCGGCGCACCCGTCGGCGGGCTCGGCGCCCCGCGCGTCGTGGGCCGGCACAGCGAGCCGGGCGCGAGCGGCGCGGAGGACGCGAACGGGTCGGAGGGCGCGTCGACCGACGGCACGGACGTCGACCCCACGGCGGGCACCCCCGCGCCCGGGACCCCGCGCGTCCGGGTCGCGCTCGTCGACGCCCACCGCGCGGAGGTGACGCTCGTGGGGACGGCGGGGACGGCGGGGACGGCGGGCACGGCGTCGGGCGCGGACGACGCGGCGGGCGCTCCCGCCGGGGACGCGGGCGGGACCGGGACGCCGGACGACGCGGCGGCGTGGGACGTCGTCGTCCCGCTCGGTACGCGCGCGGTGCGCAGCACCGACTGGGGCGAGCGCGAGGGCGGCCGGTCGCTCGCCGTCGACCCGACCGCGTGGGCCCGCGCCGCGGGACAGGCGGGCCGGGAGCTCGTGTGGGCGCAGGTCGTCGCGGCCGAGCCGGAGGCCGACACCCCGACGATGCACGACCAGCTCGTATGCCACGCCGTCGGCGCCCCGGACAAGGCGACCTGGAACCTCGAGCCGTGGCGGCCCGACGTCGGGCTGCTCGCCACGATGTCCGCGCGCTGCAACCCCGCCTGAGCACCGGCCACGGACGGCAACGGCCCGGGCGGCACGACGGCTGGTGGGCGTCGTGCCGCCCGGGCCTGACCCTCGGCAGCGGTACCGCTCCGCCTGCAGCGCCGAGGACGTTCCGGGGTGGCGCCGAGGACGGCGCCGGGGTGGTCAGCGGGCCTGCGGGCCGCCCTTCGCGGCCTTGCGCAGCGCCTTCTCGCTCCGCGGCTCGTCGCCGCTCGCGCGCAGGCGCCGGTAGTAGTCGCGCGCCTCGTCCTGGCGCTCCTTCTCGATGCCCGTCGCGATCGTCGCGCGCAGGTGCTCGGGGCCGTAGCCCCAGGCGTCCACGAGGTCCTGCGCGTGCGGACGCAGCCGGTCGATGAGGCGGTCGAGGTAGCTCGTCACCGTGCGCGCGCGCTGCGTCGAGAGGCGGCCGTTGAGCAGGTACCAGGCGAGGTGGCGCTCGACGAGGCTCAGGCCGTACAGGTCGCGCACCGTGGTGAGGACCTCGCGCGTGCCCGCGTCCTCGATCGTGCCGAGCGCCTGCGTGAACGCCTCCCAGCGCAGCAGCTCCGCGTGGGCGCGGGCCGCCTCGACGAGCTCGACCTGGTGGGCGTTGAACAGGTTCGTCGCCGTCTCCGGGTCGGCCTTCTGCGCCGGGCGCAGCGCCTGCGCGACGTCCGCGACCATCGTCTCGACCCGGTCGGTGAGGAGCGCGCGCTGCGTCTCGGGGTCGCGCAGGTGGCCGGCGGCGCGGCGCGGGTCGCCGACGTCCGCGAGCGCCTGCGCGGCCCGCTTGAGCGGCGTGCGGTGCAGCGCCATGTCGCCCGCGCGCTCGACGACGACGCGCGCCATCTGGCCCGGGGTGATGCCCTTGAACTGCTTGCCGTAGTCGGCGAGCAGGCGCTTCGCGACGAGCTGGAGCAGGACGGTGTTGTCGCCCTCGAACGTCGCGTACACGTCGAGGTCGGCGCGCAGGCTCGTGATGCGGTTGGTCGTCAGGAACCCGGCCCCGCCGCACGCCTCGCGCGTCTCCTGGAGCACGTCGAGCGCGAACCGCGTGCTCGTCGCCTTGAGCGCGGCCGCCGTCGTCTCGAGGTCCTCGCGCTGCTCCGGGGTGTCCTCCTCGCCCGAGAACACCGAGTGGAACAGGTCGAGCAGGCGGTCGTGCGCGAAGTGCGCCGCGTACGTCTCGGCAATGGGGACGATGAGGCGACGCTTGTGCGTGCCGTAGTCGAGGAGCACGACCTCCTCCGTCGGCGTCGCACCCGTGAACTGGCGGCGCTCGTTCGCGTACCGCACCGCGATCGCGAGGCCGAGCTTCGCCGCGGTCACCGCGGCGCCGTCGAGCGACACGCGACCCTGGACGAGCGAGCCGAGCATCGTGAAGAAGCGGCGCCCGGGGCTGTCGATGGGGCTGGAGTACGTGCCGTCGACGTCGACCGAGCCGTAGCGCGCGAGCAGGTCGGTGCGCGGGACCCGCACGTGGTCGAAGTGCAGGCGCCCGTTGTCGATGCCGTTGAGCCCGCCCTTCTGGCCGTCGTCCTCGCCGCCCACGCCGGGCAGGAAGGGCAGCCGACCGAGCTCGTCGCGCTCGCCCGCGGTGTCGCGGATGGGCACGTAGAACGCGTGCACGCCGTGGTTGACGTTCTTCGTGATCAGCTGAGCGAACACGACGGCGGCCACGCCGTGCACGCCTGCGTTCCCGAGGTAGTCCTTCCACGCCCCGCGGAACGGGGTGTGGATGACGAACTCCTCGGTCTCGGGGTCGTAGGTCGCCGTGGTGGCGATGCTCGCGACGTCGGACCCGTGGCCGATCTCCGTCATCGCGAACGCGCCGGGCACGGAGAGGTCCATGGCGCCCGGCAGGAGGCGGTCCTGCTGCTCGGGGGTGCCGAGGTGCAGGATCGCCGAGCCGAACAGCCCCCACTGCACGCCCGCCTTGATCTGCAGCGACGGGTCGGCCGCGACGAGCTCCTCGAACCCGGCGAGGTTGCCGCCCGCGTCGTCCGCGCCGCCGAGGCGCTCCGGGTACCCGCGCCACACCTGGCGCTTGCCCACGAGCAGGTGCATCTGCTCCAGCACGCGCTCGCGGTGCTCGCGCAGGCTCTGGCCCTCGATGCGCTGGAACGCCTCCTCGCCCGCGGTCGCGCGCGCCGCCGCGCGCAGGTCGGCCCACCGGCCGAGCAGGAGCTTCTCGAGGGCGGCGACGTCGACGCGGGCGTCGCCGTGCGGCGTCGGGCCCGCGTCGCCGGTGCTCGTCGTGCGCGGTGCGAGCGCGGGACGGTCGGACGTGGCGGTCATGGCTTCTCCTTGAGGTCTGAGGCGGTCGCCGGGTGCGGAGGGCGGTCGGTGGGGACGCGGACGGCGTCGGGGCGGGTCGTGCCCGGGTTGTGCGAGAGGACGCCGACGGGGCCGGCCCACAGCCAGGCGGCGACGCGCTCGGTGAGCTGCTCGCGGTCGGGGACGTCGGCGCGGTCGCGGTGGGCGAGCCACCACTCGCCGGCGCCCCGGACGAAGCCGACGGCGCCCGCGGCCCACGCCGCGGCGTCGGCCGGGGAGACGTCGGTGACCCGGGCGAAGGGCTCGGCGACGAGCTCGATCACCGAGTCGAGGAACGCGGCGAGCGGGGCGCGGTCGGCGCTGCCCGCGCCCTGGGTGAGGCCGTTCGCCGCGAGCTGGGCGGCGGGCTCCTCCGTGCCCGCGACGGCGCTCGTGCGGGTGACGAAGTAGTACACGTTGGGCGAGCTCTCGATCATCTCGAGGTACACCCCGACCATCGCGCGCAGCGCGCGCTTGGGGGTCTCGGCGGCCTCGGCCGCCTGGGTCAGGGCGTCGTGCATCTGCCCCACGACGGCGGAGCCCAGGGCGACCTGGAGCCCGGTCTTGTCGTCGAAGTAGCGGTAGATGATCGACTTCGACGTGCCCGACGCCGCCGCGATCTCGTCCATGGAGACCCCGGGGCCTCCCCGGTGCACCGCCTTGCTCGCCGCCCGGATGAGCTCCGCGCGGCGCGCCGCCCGGTGCTCGTCCCAGCGGGTCGACCGACCGTCCACCGCCGCGACCGGCTGCACCCGCCCTCGGGTGACCGGTCGCGCGTCGGCACCTGCGTTCACGTCGTCCTCCGTTGCGCCCGACCTCGCTGTCGTCGGCACCTCGTCACGGGTGCCGAGCCGGGGCAGGGCACGGCCCTGTGACCCGACTCACGAAACTGAGAGTATCAGGTACTCTTGGTATTGGACACCAGCCGGCCCTCTCCCCCGTCTCGCGCACGCCGTGCCGAGGCGCTCTCCCGGGCCGGGACCGAACGCAGCGCAGCGAGCACGGACAGGAAGTGAGGCACAGTGGCCACCAGCACCAGCCCCCGCCCGACCCCCGAGCAGTCCCCCCAAGAGAGCGCCCCCGCGGGCGCGCCCCGCGACGCGTGGGTGGTCGGCGGGAACCGCATCCCGTTCGCCCGCGCGGGCAAGAAGTACGCGTCCGCGAGCAACCAGGAGATGTTCACCGCCGCGCTCGACGGGCTCGTCGCACGCTTCGGGCTCCAGGGCGAGCGGCTCGGGGAGGTCGTCGGCGGCGCCGTGCTCAAGCACTCCCGCGACTTCAACCTCGTGCGCGAGTCCGTGCTCGGGTCGTCGCTCTCCCCGCAGACCCCCGCCTACGACCTCCAGCAGGCGTGCGCGACCGGGCTCGAGGCGACCATCGCCGTCGCGAACAAGATCCGTCTCGGCCAGGTCGAGTCGGGCGTCGCGGGCGGCTCCGACACCGTGTCCGACGCCCCGATCGCCGTGAGCGAGGGCCTGCGCCGGGCCCTGCTCGAGGCGAGCCACGCCAAGACCTTCGGCCAGCGCGTCAAGGCGTTCGCGAAGGTCCGCCCCGCCGACCTCGCGCCCCTCACGCCCGCGACCGACGAGCCGCGCACCGGCCTGTCGATGGGTGAGCACCAGGCCATCACGACCGCCCGCTGGGACATCTCGCGCGAGGCGCAGGACGAGCTCGCGCTCGCGAGCCACGAGCACCTCGCGGCCGCGTGGGACGCCGGGTTCTTCGACGACCTCGTCACCCCGTTCCGCGGTCTCGTGCGCGACGACAACCTGCGCGCCGACTCGTCGCTCGAGAAGCTCGCCGCGCTCAAGCCCGTGTACGGCAAGCGCCTCGAGGGCGTCACGCCGACCATGACGGCGGGCAACTCGACCCCGCTCACCGACGGCGCGTCGACCGTCCTCCTCGCCTCGGCCGAGTGGGCGCGCGAGCGCGACCTGCCGCTGCTCGCACGCGTCGTCGACGCGGAGACCGCCGCCGTCGACTTCGTGCACGGCCACGAGGGCCTGCTCATGGCCCCCGCGCACGCCGTCCCGCGCCTGCTCGCGCGCAACGGGCTCGCGCTCGGCGACTTCGACCTCTACGAGATCCACGAGGCGTTCGCGTCCACCGTGCTCACGACCCTCAAGGCCTGGGAGGACGACGAGTACTGCCGCACCGAGCTCGGGCTCGACGGCGCGCTCGGCTCGATCGACCGCTCGCGGCTCAACGTCAACGGCTCCTCGCTCGCCGCGGGCCACCCGTTCGCCGCGACCGGCGGGCGCATCGTCGCGACGGCGGCCAAGCTCCTCGCGCAGCGCACCGCCGAGACCGGGGCGCCCGCGCGTGCGCTGATCTCCGTGTGCGCCGCGGGCGGGCTCGGCGTCGCCGCGATCCTCGAGTCCGTCCCCGCGACCGACGCCCCCGCCTGACGGCCCCCGACGACCCGAGAGGAACCACCGTGACCGACTCCTACGTCCAGGCCGTCAACTCCGGCTTCACGAAGACGCTCGCCAAGAAGCTCGGCCTTCCGCGCCCGGCGGTCCTGCGCCGCTTCCGCGCGGGCGACCCGCTCACCGTCGGGCCCGTGCTCGTGCTCGGCGGCACGCCCGGCGTGCGCGACGACGCCGACCTCGTCGCCGAGGCCCTGCTCGCCTGGGACCTCGACGTCCGCCAGACCCCGGACGACACGACCCGCTGGGGCGCGGTCGTCGTCGTGCTCAGCGGGATCGAGCGGCCGCAGGACGCGTCCGCGCCCGTCATGGCGCTCTCCGCGACGCTCCGCCGCCTCGCGCCGAACGGCCGCGTCGTGACGATCTCGCGCGCCCCCGCCGACACCGACTCCCCCGAGCTCGCCGCCGCCCGCGAGGGCGTCGACGGGTTCCTGCGGTCCGTCGCCAAGGAGCTGCGCTACGGGGCGACCGCCAACGGTGTCCAGGTGACCGACGACGCCCCCGTCGACAGCCCGAGCGTCCTCGCGACCCTCCGCTTCTTCCTGTCCGCGAAGTCCGCGTTCGTCGACGGCCAGCTCCTCCGGGTCGGCCCGAGCGCGTCCGACAGCGCCTCCGCCGACCTCGACCACCCGCTCGCCGGCAAGGTCGCGGTCGTCACGGGTGCGGCCCGCGGCATCGGGGCGCAGGTCGCCCGGACGCTCGCGCGCGACGGCGCGAGGGTCGTCGTGGTGGACGTGCCCGCCGCGGGCGAGGCGCTCGCCCGGGTCGCGAACGAGATCAAGGGCACGGCGCTGCAGCTCGACGTGACCGCCGACGACGCGGGCGCCCGGATCCTCGAGCACGCCCGCGCACGGCACGGCGGGCTCGACGTCCTCGTGCACAACGCCGGCATCCTGCGCGACAAGCTGCTCGCCAACATGTCCCCCGACAAGTGGGACGCGGTGGTCGCGGTGAACCTCGCCGCGCAGCTGCGGATCACGGAGTACCTGCTCGGCGCGAACGGGTTCTCCTCCGCGCCGCGCGTCGTGTCGCTCGCCTCGACGAGCGGCATCGCGGGCAACCGCGGCCAGGCGAACTACGCGTTCTCGAAGGCGGGCGTCATCGGGCACACGCGCGCGTTCGCCCGTCTGCTCGCGGCACCCGGCGGTCCGGGCGGGACGGCGAACGCCGTCGCGCCGGGCTTCATCGAGACGGACATGACGGCGTCGATCCCGTTCGTGCAGCGCGAGGTCGCGCGCCGCGTCGCGTCGCTCCAGCAGGGCGGCCAGCCCGTCGACGTGGCCGAGGCGATCGCGTTCCTCGCGTCGCCCGCGGCCGGGGGCGTCAACGGCCAGGTGCTGCGCGTGTGCGGGCAGAACGTGGTGGGCCGGTGACGGCGCCTGCGGGCGCCCCGGCGCGCGTCGAGACGCTGCCCGCCGTCCCGGGGCTGGGCGGCCTGTACGTGCGCGGGCTCGCGGCGTCGGGCCGGATCGCGGCGGCGCACCGGCTCCCCGTCCGGGGCGGCCCGACGGAGCTCACCCTCCCGGACGTCATGTACCGGGTCGCGGCCGTCCCGACGGGCGACGACGCGGCGCCGGGCCACGTGGGCAGCGCCGCGCACCTCGCGCGGTACGCGCGGCTCGTGGGCGAGGCGCCGTCGGACGTGCTGCCCGCCGGGTACCTGCACGTGCTGGGGTTCCCGCTCGCGACGGCCGTCATGGTGCGGGCGGACTTCCCGCTCCCGCTGCTCGGGATGGTGCACCTCGCGAACTCGGTGTCCGTGCTGCGTCCGGTGCGGCTCGGGGACGCGCTCGAGGTCCGCGCGCGGGCGCAGGACCTGCGCCCGCACCGCCGCGGTGTCCAGGTGGACCTCATCACGGAGGTCTCGGTGCTGCGCACGGACGACGAGCGCGCCGCGGGCAGCGGGCTGGCCGCGACGACGCTCGCCTACCGGGGCGTCTCGACGTACCTCGCGAAGGGCGCGTCCCTCCCGGGCGGCCCCGCCCCGGCCGACGCCGAGGGACCGGCCGCGTTCGTCCCGCCCCTGCCCACCGCGCGGTGGGCGCTCGGCGCGGGGACCGGCCGCGCGTACGCGGCCGTGTCCGGCGACCGCAACCCGATCCACACCTCGGCGCTGGGCGCCAAGGCGTTCGGGTTCCCGCGGGCCATCGCGCACGGCATGTACACCGCCGCGCGGGCGCTCGCCGAGGCAGGCCCCGGTCGCGGCGACGCCTACGACTGGACCGTCACGTTCGCCAAGCCGGTGCTGCTGCCCGGCACGGTCGACGTCGCGCTCCGCCCGGCGGGCGACGTGCCCGCCGAGGTGCGGGACGCCGTCGGGCAGGTCCCGGCGGCCGTGCCCGACGGCGCGGGCGACCCCGGCACGGGCGTCGCCTACCAGGCGTGGGACGGCAAGGGCCCCCTCCACCTCGCGGGCCGCGTCACCCCGCGCCCCTGACGGTCCCGCTGCCGAGCACGGGGTCGGTGTCGTCGTCGAGCGCCTGACGACACCGACCCCGTGCTCGACGCCGCGCAGGCTCGTGGTCGACGCGCCGGCCGGTCAGGACAGGCGGGCGAGCAGCCCGTCGCGGACGGTCGGCCACTCGTCGCGGAGGATGGAGAAGTAGGCGGTGTCCTGGCGGGAGCCGTCGGGCGCCACGCGATGGCTGCGCAGCACGCCCTCGGGGACCGCGCCCAGGCGCCGGATCGCCCCGAGGGACCGGCTGTTGCGGGCGTCGGCGCGGAGCGCGACGCGCGCGACCTCGAGGTCCTCGAACGCGTGCCGCAGCAGGAGGTACTTGCAGGCCGGGTTCGTCGTCCCGCCCCACCACCCGCGCGCGTAGAACGTGGACCCGAGCTCGACCCGACCCTGGGACGGCACCCACTCGTAGAGCGACGTCGAGCCGCGGACCGCGGCGTCGGCGGGCTCGCCGTCCGCACCGGGAGCACCGGGAACGCCCACGACCGCGAACGCGAGCCGGCCCGGCGCGGCGACCGCGTCGCGCACGTAGCCCTCCATCGCCTCCGTGCCGCGCGGCACCGCGCTGGACATGCCCGCCCAGATGCCGTCGTCGACGAGGGCGCCGAGCGCGGGCGCGTGGGTCGCGGCGAGCGGTTCGAGACGGACGCCGAAGCCTTCGAGGACGGTGTCGTGCTGCACCCGCACATCCCACCACACCGCCCGTGCCCCGACGGCGTGCGAGCCCGGCCGACCGTGGTTACGGTCGAGAGGTACCGACGAGAGGAGCACCCATGGGACTCGGAGACAAGGCCAAGCACGCCGCTGAAGAGGCGGGTGGCAAGCTCAAGGAAGGCGCGGGCAAGCTCACGGACAACGAGCGGCTCGAGGCCGAGGGCCAGGGCGACCAGGCCAAGGCCAACGTCAAGCAGGCGGGCGACGACGTCAAGGACGCGTTCGACCGCTGAGATGCTCCACCGTTCGACCGCGAGGGCTCCGCTACGGCGGGGCCCTCGTGGCGTCTCCGGGACCGTGCGCTCGCGGCGATCGGGGCGGAACGCTCAGGGCAGGACCGCCCGGGCGCGGTGGGTCAGGACGCGGCGAGCGGCCGGACGTCGGCCGGCGCCGCCGGCGCGAGCACCGGGACGACGCGCGGGGCGGTGATCCGCGCGAGGAGACCCACCTCGACCCCGGGCCACTCGGGCGCGAGGATCGAGAACAGCACGGAGTCGGCGCGCGTCCCGTCGGGCGCGGTGCGGTGGCCGCGCATGACGCCCTCCTCGTGGGCGCCGAGACGGCGCATGGCGCCGAGCGAGCGCTCGTTGCGCGTGTCGACGCGGAAGCCGACCCGGTGCACGTCCCACGTCTCGAACGCGTGGCGCAGCAGGAGCCACTTGGTCACGGGGTTGACGAGGCTCCCCCACGTGGACCGCGCGTAGAACGTGCGACCCACCTCGACGCGGCGGTCGACGAGCGACAGGTCGCGGAACGCCGTGCTGCCGAGCACGGCGCCGGGCACGCCGTCGGGGTCGACGGCGCGCACGACGAAGCCCGTGAGGTCCGGGGCCGCGCGCGTCGCGGCCACGAGATCGGCCATCCCCGCCACCCCGTAGGGCAGGGGGATGCTCATGCCTGACCACATCGCCTCGTCGACGAGGCCGGCCAGCGTCTCAGCGTGCTCCAGGGCCAGCGGTTCCAGGCGGAAACCGTGCCCCGAGAGGACGACGTCGTGCAGCACAGCGCATATCAGAGCACACGCGGAACACCGCGCCAAGAGGGTCCGGCGACGCGGTGGACAACGCTCGGCGACGGGCCGGTGAACGGGCTCCCCCGTCGGCCGCCGACGACGGTCAGACGGCCGGTCCGCAGCCCGCGGCGTCGGCGAGGAAGCCCGCCGCGGCGGTCGCGAAGAGACCCTCCAGCCCGGACCCCGCGGGGACCGGGCGGGGGTCGTCGACGACGGCCCAGCAGCCGTCGACGACCTCGTACCGGGTCGTCGGGCCCTGCTCGACGTACGCGCGCACGGCCTCGACGAGGCGCACGACGTCCGCGCCCGTCGTCCCGACGCCCACCGAGGCGCGGATCGCGCCCGCGTCGTAGCCGAGGCGCGCGAGCAGCGGGTGCGCGCAGAACCGGCCGTCGCGCACGCCGATGCCGTGCTCGGCCGAGAGGTAGGCGGCGACGAGGCCCGGGTCGTGGCCCTCGACGGCGAACGTCACGACGCCGACCGGGTCGACGGCGTCGTCCCAGACGCGCACGACCCGGACGCCGGGGACGGCCTCCAGGCCCGCGACGAGGGCCGCGCGCAGCGCCGCCTCGTGCGCGTGCAGGTCGGCCGGGTCGAGCGCGGCGAGCGCGTCGCACGCCGCCGCGAGCGCCGCGGCACCCACCACGTTCGGCGAGCCGGCCTCGTGGCGCGCGGGCGCCGTCTGCCACTGGGTCCCGGTCACCGCGACCTGGCGCACGGCGCCGCCGCCCGCGAGGTAGGGGGTGCCCGCGTCGAGCCAGTCACGACGCCCGACGAGCGCGCCCGCGCCGAACGGCGCGTAGGTCTTGTGCCCCGAGAACGCGACGTAGTCGGCGCCCGACGCGGCGAGCGAGAACCCGCGGTGCGGGACGAGCTGGGCGCCGTCGAGCACGACGCGCGCGCCAGCGTCGTGCGCGGCGCGGACGACCTCGGTGATCGGCAGGGACTCGCCCGTGACGTTGGACGCGCCGGTCACGGCGACGAGCGCGTACGGGAAGCGCGCGAGCTCGGTGCGCAGGCCCGAGAGCGTCTCCGCGACGGACGCGCCGCCCGCGAGGACCGTCGCGCCCCCGGCGCGCTGCCACGGCAGCAGGTTCGCGTGGTGCTCGACGTCGAGGACGAGCACGCGCGCGGGCGTGCCGTCCGCGTTCGCCGGGACGCAGCCCGCGAGCAGGTTGAGCGAGTCGGTGGTGTTGCGCGTGACGACCGTGACGTCGTCCTCGCGCGCGCCGACGAACGTGCCGATCGTGCGGCGCGACGCCTCGTAGAGCGCCGTGGAGACCTGCGACAGGTAGCCCGCGCCGCGGTGCACGCTCGCGTAGAGCGGCAGCACCTCGGTCACGCGGTCCGCGACCGAGCGCAGCGCCGGGGCCGACGCCGCGACGTCGAGGTTCGCGTACGGGACGCTGCGGCCGTCGACGAGCGGGACGAGCGTGTCCCCGCCGACGACGGGCAGGAGCGCGGGCGCGTCGGCGAGCGCCGCGAGGTCAGGGGCCGGGGCGTCGGTGGGACACGAGACGTCCGCGAGAGCAGTCATGGCACAGTCCTCCAGGGTCGTCCGGGGAGAACCTCCCCGCGCTTGCCGCCCGCCGGTCGGCGTGCGGCCTGGTCGTCACCCGGGGCACCCCGCCGCGAGAGGAGGGTTGCCGGCCAGCAAACCGGGGTTTCGCGCTGGCACTCATGACCTGCGTCCAGGATGTGCGCGGCGGCACTCCGTGTCAACCCGTGGTCAGGGCAGTCCGCATGGTGGACGCTCTCTCGCGACGTCGCGGCCCACGGTCACTGCACGCCGAGGGCCGCCGGACTCACGCGCTGTAAAATTTCGAGATTTTGGGAAGGCCATAATTTGAATTCTCGAGTACCTTGAGGGCTAGCAGGTTCTCCTCCTCCTGCTTTAGCCAATCCCTGACCACCGTGCGTGCCTCATTTGACGCGAGCGCGCAGAACGCGAGGATTCGCCGGCTTAGAGGTTGATGACAGTGGGGCATCGAAGCGCGGGCTGCACCGCGCAATTTGTCGGGGTCCCAGCAGGCTAAGCGGTGAGCGGCCATGGCGAGCAGTGGGGCCGATGTCGCCGGTTCGCTTACCAGCGACTCCACGAGTTCGATCATGTTCTTTCGCGGCCTAATGTTAGGCGAAATCATTCGCAGGTAGTGTGCTGTAGACCACTCGAAAGCAGCCCATTCGGACCTCGAATGTTCCACGAGCCAATCCTGCAAGCTCGCCTGAACAAAGTTCTCTCTGAATAGCGGACCAAGGATGTCCGCACCGTGCGGCATCTCGACGCATGCATCAAGCATATCAATCACACGGTAGCTGGAGCCATGCTTTAGCATGCGATTAGCCGCAAACTTGAGGCTCGTCCTTCCCGCGACGGCTGGCTCCTCAAATAGACGATCCACGAGTTCCTCGAGTGGCCCCTCATCCGCCTTCGAATCGAGCGCCTCATCGATTGCACTGTGTTCGATCTGCATCGCGCGCTCCCAAACCTCTGGACCTTCCAGGAGCCTTGTCTTTGCGCTGTTTGCATGGAGTCCCAACGACCGCGCCGTGGACTGCAATTCGAGTTGGGCCGACCGCATCGACGCTCCGTCATCCCCGAAAAGCCAAATGTCATCCATCCAGCGCGTCCAACTTGTTCGCGGGTTCGCCCCCTTCGTTCCGCGCACGACAAGTTCCATGATGCTTGAGGAGTGGCCCTCAAGCACATCGTCCAACGACGACACGTACATGTTGGCCAGAACAGCAGATGCGAAAGAACGTTGCGGTATGCCCGTTCGATGGGCATTCCTATCGAATCCCTCTAGCATACCGAGGAGTCGGCCAGTGGCCTTTCCCTTCTTGGCAATCTGCTCTATCCGCTCCTGGAGGAGTTGCACAGGGATGCTCGCGAAAAAAGAGACAATGTCGGAGACGAGGGCCACGTCGAACTGATATGCAGCAGACTCGAGGTGTGAACGATAAACATCCCACTGGAGCGAGTTTTTCGAGTAAACTCCCCGCTCTGGATCGGCTGGAGGAAGCCTCCATCCGTAGACGTTCCTGGGGAGAGCGCCGATCGCCTCAACGCTAATACGGTCCACAAGCGCCTGGTATGCGAGCCGGTCCAGGATGTCCAAGACCACCGCCGGCCTAACTCCCCAATTCTCCTTTGGCACGTCGATCAGTGTCAGCTTGCGCGAGCCAGAGCCATCGAGATAGGTGTGTAGTTCGCCTCGACCGACCTTCTGCAGAAACTCCAGCTCGGGCCAATTCCATGGGTCTCGGTACCAATCTTCTACGAACTCGACCCGAAGGTTCGATGCTGCGCGGTCGACGTCGAGAGCTCGTTCCCATTGCACGGCTGGCACCGGGCGAGACTCGCACCAGCGCTTCCAATGCGCAACCCTCTCGGATGCGTTTCACCCTCCGACTATTGCTGGTTCGAAGCATCCGGCACACCGTGGGTCCCACTCAGCGCTGAGACGGGCGTTCCGCGCGTCGGACGCGTGGCGTACGATCCGAGCCAACCATCCGGAGCGGCCGAGTGACGTGGCACGTCGACGCCGCAGCAACCCCCCGGACCGCCTCGGCGGCCGGGCGCAGGGTGCTACTGCCACGATCGATGGAGGAGGACTCTCATGAGCGACCAGTCCCAGCAGGCGTCGGCAGCGGGGTCGGCGCTGCCCGACGCACGACCCGCCGTCGGCTACGCCGGCGACCTCACCCCGCAGCAGGCGTGGGACCTGCTCGCGCACGACGAGCGCGCCGTGCTCGTGGACGTCCGCACCGAAGGCGAGTGGCGCACCATCGGCGTGCCCGACGCCACGGACCTCGGCCGCGACGTCGTGTTCGACGAGTGGGTCACCCCGGCGGGCCCCAACCCGCGGTTCCTGGACCAGCTCGTCGAGGCGGGCCTGACGCCCGGCGACGAGCGTCCCGTCGTGTTCCTGTGCCGCTCGGGCCAGCGGTCGATCGGCGCGGCGCGCGCGGCCACGGCCGCCGGGCTCGGGCCGTCGTACAACGTGCTCGAGGGCTTCGAGGGCGCCCAGGGGTTCTCGGGCCTGCGGGACGTCGAGGGCTGGAAGGTCCGCGGGCTGCCCACCACGACGTTCGACGAGGCCGCCCGGTGAGCGCGGCCGTGCCCGGGAGCGTGCCCGGCGGCTCCGGCCGCAAGCCCCTGCCCGCGAGCGCCCGCCCCGCGACGCTCGCCGTGCGCGGCGGTCACGCGCGCACCGAGTTCCAGGAGACGTCCGAGGCGCTGTTCCTCACCCAGGGCTACACCTACGACCGCGCGGCGGACGCCGAGGCCGCGTTCCAGGGAGAGCTCGACCGGTTCGTCTACTCGCGGTACGGCAACCCGACCGTGCACACGTTCGAGGAGCGCCTGCGCCTCCTGGAGGGCGCGGAGGCCTGCTACGCGACGGCGTCCGGCATGTCCGCCGTGTTCACGGCGCTCGCGGCGCTGGTGCGGTCCGGGTCGCGCATCGTCGCGGCGCGCGCGCTCTTCGGGTCGAGCCTCGTCATCTTCGACGAGATCTTCGCGAAGTGGGGCGTGCGGACGGACTACGTCGACGGCCACGTGCTGTCGCAGTGGGAGGAGGCGCTGTCCACCCCCGCGGACGTCGTGTTCTTCGAGACGCCGTCCAACCCCATGCAGGACATCGTCGACGCGCGGCGCGTGAGCGAGCTCGCGCACGCCGCGGGCGCGGTCGTCGTGCTCGACAACGTGTTCGCGACGCCGCTGCTCCAGAAGCCGCTCGAGCTCGGGGCCGACGTCGTCGTGTACTCGGCGACCAAGCACATCGACGGGCAGGGCCGCGTGCTCGGCGGCGCGATCCTCGGGACCGAGGAGTACGTCACCGGCCCGGTGCAGACGTTCATCCGCAACACCGGGCCGTCGCTCTCGGCGTTCAACGCGTGGGTGCTGCTCAAGGGCCTCGAGACGCTCCCCGTGCGCGTCGCCGCGCAGAACGCCGCCGCGGCGCAGGTCGCGGAGGCGCTCGAGCAGCTCCCCGGGATCGGCCGCGTGCGGTACCCGTTCCTCGCGTCGCACCCGCAGCGTGAGCTCGCGCGGTCGCAGCAGAGCGGCGGCGGGACGGTCGTGACGTTCGACCTCGCCGTGCCCGAGGGCACCGACCCCGAGACGGCGAAGAAGCGCGCGTTCACGTTCCTCGACGCGCTCCAGGTCGTCGACATCTCGAACAACCTCGGCGACGCGAAGTCCCTCGTCACGCACCCGGCCACGACGACCCACCGCAAGCTCGGCCCCGAGGGCCGCGCCGCCGTCGGGATCGCGGAGACGACCGTCCGCCTGTCGGTGGGCCTGGAGGACCCGCAAGACATCATCGAGGACGTCGCCCAGGCCCTGAACTCCTGACCCCCCGCCTCCCGCCGAACAGGTGGGCAGCGGGGGCCTGGTCGGCAGCGGGGCTTCCCGGAATCGGGTGGACCGAGCGTGCCGTGCCTTCGTAGCGTCGTCGGGTGCCCGACGCGATCTTCGACGACCCCCGGCTCGCCGCCCTCTACGACCCGCTCGACCCGGACCGGTCCGACCTCGACACCTACGTCGCGATCGTCGACGAGCTCGGCGCGCGCCGTGTGCTCGACGTCGGGTGCGGCACCGGGACGTTCGCGTGCCTGCTCGCGCAGCGCGGCGTCGAGGTGGTCGGCGTCGACCCGGCGGGTGCGTCGCTCGACGTCGCGCGCACGAAGCCGGGCGCCGAGCGCGTGCGCTGGCTGCACGGCGACGCGACGACGCTGCCCCCGATCGAGGTCGACCTCGCGACGATGACGGCGAACGTCGCGCAGGTGTTCCTCACCGACGACGCGTGGGCCGCGACGCTGCGGGGCGTCCACGACGCGCTCGTGCCCGGCGGGTGGCTGGTGCTCGAGACGCGCGTCCCCGCCCGCCGGGCCTGGGAGGGGTGGGTCCGCGAGGCGACGACCACGCGCGTGGACGTGCCCGACGTCGGCCCGGTCGAGTCCTGGACCGACCTCACCGACGTGTCGCTCCCCTTCGTGTCCTTCCACGACACGACCGTGCTGCCCGACGGCACCACGCTCCACTCCGACTCGACGCTGCGCTTCCGGGAGCGCGACGAGGTCGAGACGTCGCTCGTGGCGTGCGGGTTCGAGGTCGTGGACGTCCGGGACGCGCCCGACCGCCCGGGTCGCGAGTGGGTGTTCGTCGCACGGCGCGGCTGAGAGGAAGTCGACCAGTTCCCACGCGGGTGCCACGTGCTCGGCCGCAGGCGCCCGGAACCTGTGGACGGCGGTTCGACGGTGTGGGTCGCACCTCGTAGATTCCTCGTAGCGCATGGCGACCGGCCGGCGCGTGACCACGCCACCACACCGACAGGGGTCCTCTTGCTGCACGTGCACCGCTCCGAGCGTGCCGAGGCCCTCGTGGCGCCGCTCGCCGCCGTGCTCGCGGAGGTCCCGACGGACCCGTTCACGCCGGACGTGGTCGCGGTCCCGACGCGCGGGGTGGAGCGGTGGCTCGCGCAGCGGCTCTCGCACCACCTGGGCGCGGGCGAGACGGCGGGGATCTGCGCGAACGTGGACTTCCGGGGCCCGCGGCGGCTCGTCGAGCAGGTCGTGGCCGACCTCACGGACCTCGACCCGGACGACGACCCGTGGCGCCCCGAGCGACTCGCGTGGTCGGTGCTCGAGGTGCTCGACGCGCACCTCGCCGAGCCGTGGGCGGCGCCGCTCGCGCGCTACGTCGGCGACCCGGGCGACGAGGTGCGGCGGGGCCGGCGGCTCACGCTCGCGCGGCGGCTCGCGGACCTCCTGGTCGACTACGCCCGCCAGCGGCCCGAGGTCGTGCTCGCGTGGTCGGCCGCGTCACCGGTGACAGGGACCGCCGTCGCGCCGGACGACCTCGCGTGGCAGCCCGAGCTGTGGCGCCGCCTGGTGGAGCGCGTCCCGGCGACGGACCCGGCGCGGCGCGTGAGGGCGGCGGTCGCGGCGCTGCGCGCGGACCCGACGGCCGTCGACCTGCCGCCGCGGTTGTCCGTGTTCGGACCCACACGTCTGCCCGAGGACGAGCTCCGGGTCCTGCGCGCGCTCGCCGAGCACCGCGACGTCCACCTGTGGCTCGTGCACCCCTCGCCGGCGCTGTGGACGACGGTCGCCGCGTCCGACGGCGGCCCGGCTGCGGGCGGCGCGGACCCGGGCACGGACCGCACCGGCGCGCCCGTCCGGCGTCGCGCGGACCTTCCGACGTTCGCGCGGCACCCGTTCCTCGCGTCCACCGGCCGGGACACGGTCGAGCTGCAGCTCCGGCTCGCCGCGGGCGAGACGCACGAGGCCCACCACGAGGCCGCGCCCCCGCCGCCGACCCTGCTCGGCGCGCTGCAGTCCGCGCTGCGGGCCGACGAACCGGACGGCGCCCACGTGCTGGACCCGACGGACCGCTCCGTGCAGGTGCTCGCGTGCCACGGGCGCGCCCGGCAGGTCGAGGTGCTGCGTGAGACGCTCGTCGGCCTGTTCTCCGCCGACCCGACGCTCCAGGCGCGCGACGTCATCGTGCTGTGCCCCGACGTCGAGACGTTCGCGCCGCTCGTCACCGCGACGTTCGGCGCCGTCCCCGAGCTCGGCGACGACGCGCACCCCGGCCAGCGGCTGCGGGTCAGCCTCGCGGACCGCGGCGCCGGGACCACCAACCCGGTGCTCGCGCTGCTCGCCACGCTGCTGCGCCTCGCCGACGGCCGCGTCACCGCGTCCGAGGTGCTCGACCTCGCGGCGAGCGGGCCGGTCCGCCGCCGGTTCCGCTTCTCCGACGACGACGTCGACCGCCTGCGGCAGTGGGCCGTCGAGGCGGGGGTGCACTGGGGCGAGGACGGCGAGCGTCGCGCCCGCTTCGGGATCGACGAGCACGTGCGGCAGGGCACGTGGGACGCGGCGCTCGACCGCATCCTGCTCGGCGCGGCGATGGCCGACGAGGACGCGCGGTTCGTCGGGCCCGCGCTCCCGCTGGACGACGTCGGCTCGACGGACGTGGACCTCGCGGGCCGGCTCGCGGAGCTCGTCGCGCGGCTCACGGAGATCCTGCGCGGTCTCGACGGCGTACACCCGCTCGCGCACTGGCTCGACACCCTCGACCGCGCGCTGACGCTCCTGGCGGAGGCACCGCCGACGGAGGCGTGGCAGATCGGCTCCGCGCGCCGCGTGCTCGGCGACGTCCGGGCGGCGGGTGCGGCGGACGGCGGGGTCGCGCTGCGGCTCGCGGACGTGCGGGCGCTGCTCGACGACCGCCTCGCCGGGCGCCCGACGCGCGCCGGGTTCCGCACGGGCGCGCTCACCGTGTGCTCGCTCGAGCCGATGCGCTCCGTGCCGCACCGGGTCGTGTGCCTCCTCGGGCTCGACGACGGCGTGTTCCCCCGCACCGCCGCGCCCGCGGGCGACGACCTGCTCGCCCGGCACCCCGAGATCGGCGAGCGCGACGCGCGCAGCGAGGACCGGCAGATCTTCCTCGACGCCGTCGCCGCGGCGGGCGACCACCTCGTCGTCGTGCACACCGGTGCCGACGAGCGCACCGGGGCGCCGCGCCCGCCCGCCGTCCCCGTGGCGGAGCTGCTCGACGCGCTGGACCGGGTGGCCACCACGGCCGACGGGCGCCCCGCGCGCGAGCACGTCGTCGTGCAGCACCCGCTCCAGACGGTCGACGAGCGGAACTTCACGCCGGGCGCGCTCGGCGTCCCGGGGCCGTTCAGCCACGACGACGCCGCGTTCGCCGGAGCCCGCCAGGCGCGCGAGAAGCGCGAGCCGGTCGGGGCGCTCGTCGGCGCACCGCTCTCGCTGCCGACCGGTGCCGCCGTCGGCCCGGCGGAAGCGCAGGGGTCGCCCACGGCGGCGGGGGGTCGCGCCGACGTCGAGCTCGACGACCTGGTCCGCCTGCTCGAGAACGCACCCCGCTGGTTCGCGCAGCACACGCTCGACGTAGGTCTCGTGCTGGAGGAGGAGGACGTCGAGGACCGGCTGCCCCTCTCCCTCACGGGGCTCGCAGGCTGGGGCGTGGGCGACCGCGTGCTGCGGGCCGCTCTCGCGGGCGTCGACCCGAACCGCGCGATGCAGGCCGAGTGGCGCCGTGGCCAGGTCCCGCCGCGCGAGCTCGGCCGGTCGGCGCTCCAGGAGGTCGTCCGGGCCGTGGGACCGCTCCGGGTCGCGTCCGTCGAGGCCGCGCGCGAGGCCGACGTCGCGGCCGGTCGTCCCGTGAGCCAGGACGTGCTGAGCTCGGCCGAGACGGTCGACGTTCGAGCCACCCTCCCGGGCGGGGGCACGCTCGTCGGCAGCGTCCCGGGCGTGCACGGCGCCCGCGTGGTGCGCACGGAGTACTCGCGGCTCGGGCCGAAGCACCGGCTGCGCGCCTGGGTGCAGGCGCTCGCGCTGCGCGTGAGCGACCCGGACCGTCCGTGGGACGCCGTCGCGATCGGCCGGTCACCCCGCGGCCCGGGTGTCGCGTGGTCGACGCTCACGCCGCCCGACCGCGACACGGCGGCCGCCGTGCTGGCCGACCTCGTGGCCCTGCGCGACGAGGCCGCCCGCGAGCCCCTGCCGCTGCTCCCCGAGGTCGCGCTGCGCTACGCCGAGGAGCGCCGCACCACCGACGCTCGCGACGCCCTGATGCGCGCCGGGTGGGCGTGGAACAAGGGCTTCGAGCGCAAGGACCCGTACGTCGTGCTCGCGTGGGGCCAGGACCCGGCGCTGCCCGACCTCGCGGGCCACGCGACGACGGCCGACCTGGGTCGCTTCCCCGACGACCCGACCCGCCTCGGCGCGCTCGCGCGCCGGGTGTGGGACCCCCTGCTGGAGCACGAGCTGCGAGGTGCGCGATGAGCGGCCCGACGTCCGCACCGGTCACGCCCGCCGCAGCGTCCGGACCCACCGCACCTGGGTCCGCGGCGCCCGGGTCGGCGGTGCCCGGATCTTCCGCGGGGAGCCCGCGGCGCTTCGACCCGTTCGGCGACCTGCCGCGCGGGACGGTCGTGCTCGAGGCGAGCGCCGGGACGGGCAAGACGCACACCATCGCGACCCTCACGACGCGCTACGTCGCCGAGGGCGTCGCGGCGCTCCCGGAGATCATGCTCGTGACGTTCGGCCGGGCCGCGACGTCGGAGCTGCGCGACCGCGTGCGCGAGCGCCTCGTCGCGACCGAGCGCGCGCTGCGCGGCCCCGAGCCGGCGCACAGCACCGACGAGCTCGTCGCGTTCCTCGCCGCCGTCGACGCCGACGAGCTCGCCCGCCGTCGCGAGCGCCTGCGTGTCGCGCTGTCCCAGCTCGACGCCGCGACCATCACGACCACGCACGGCTTCTGCCAGCAGATGCTCACCGCGCTCGGGACCGCGGCCGACGTCGACCTCGCGACGAGCTTCCTGCCCGACGTGGCCGACCTCGTCGAGGAGGTCACGGACGACCTGTACGTGCGGCGGTTCGCCGACCAGAGCGAACCGATCCTCTCGCCGCGCGACGTGCGCGAGGTCGCCCGCGCGGCGGTGAGCGACCACGGGGCGGTGGTCGCGCCGTCGGACGCGGCCGAGGGCTCGGTCGCCGCGGCGCGGTACGAGGTCGCCGGCGCCGCGCGCCGGGAGGTGGAGGCGCGCAAGCGCGCGATGCACCTGCTCGACTACGACGACCTCCTCGTCCTGCTGCGCCGCGCGCTCACGGACCCGGAGCACGGCGAGACCGCGACGCAGCGCGTCCGGTCGAGGTTCCGCGTCGTCATGGTGGACGAGTTCCAGGACACCGACCCCGAGCAGTGGGCGATCCTGCGCACCGCGTTCCACGGGCGGTCCGACGAGCACAGCGCGCTCGTCCTCATCGGGGACCCCAAGCAGGCGATCTACGCGTTCCGCGGCGCGGACGTCGTGACGTACCTGCAGGCCGTCGAGGACGCGACGGACACCGCGACGCTCAGCACGAGCTGGCGCAGCGACGGCCCGCTCCTCGCGGGCCTGCACGCGCTGCTCGGCGAGACGGCGCTCGGCGACCCGCGCATCGTCGTGCGCCCGGTCGACGCGGCGCACCCCGAGGCGCGGTTCTCCGGCGGCGCGCCGGTGCGGCTGCGGCAGGTGACGCGCCGCGCGTACCGGCTGGGCGCGTCGTCGGCGCCGTCGGCCCCGGACGCGCGCGGCCTGCTCGCGAAGGACGTCGCGGCCGACGTCGCGGGCCGCCTCGGCACCGCGTCCGGCGGGGGCGACCGCGTGCGCGACGACAGCGGCGGCACGGCGGGCGGCGCGGCGCGCTGGCGCCCGCTCGAGCCGCGCGACGTCGCCGTGCTGACGCGCACGAACGCGCAGGCCGAGGCGGTGCGCTCGGCGCTCGTCGCGCTGGGCGTGCCGGCGGTCGTGTCGGGGCCGTCGAGCGTGTTCGGGTCGGCCGCGGCGCAGGACTGGCTCACGCTCCTCGCGGCGCTGGAGCAGCCGGGCCTCCACCGGCGCGCGACGGCGCTCGCCCTCACGCCGTTCGTCGGCTGGGACGCACAGCGTCTCGCGACCGCAGGCGACGCGGACCACGACGAGCTCGGCGACACGGTCCGGGCCTGGGCGCGCCTGCTCACCGACCGGGGCGTGGCCGCGGTCGCGGAGGTGGCCGCACGGCGTGGCGCCACCGCGCGCGTCATGGCACGGGCCGACGGCGAGCGCTACCTCACCGACCTGCGCCACGTCACGCAGGCGCTGCACGAGGCCGCGACGACGGAGGGTCTCGGCACGGCCGCGCTCACCGCGTGGCTCCGGACCCGGATCGCGGAGGTCGGGTCGGTCTTCACCGACGAGCGCACCCGCCGTCTCGAGACCGACGCCGCCGCCGTGCAGGTCGTCACCGTGCACGCCGCGAAGGGCCTCGAGTTCGGCGTCGTCTACGTCCCGTTCGGGTGGGAGCGGTTCGAGCCCGACGACCAGGAGCTGTTCGCGTTCCACGACGACCACGGGCAGCGCGTGCTGCACCTCGGCGGGGTCGGCTCCCCCGGGTTCGTGGACGCCAAGGGGCGCTGGCGCGACGAGGAGCTGGGCGAGGACCTGCGCCTGCTGTACGTGGCGCTCACCCGGGCGCGGCACCAGGTCGTCGTGCACTGGACGCCCACCAAGCGCAGCACGGGATCAGGACCGCTCACGCGCCTCCTGCTCGCCGACCGGATGCTCGGCGGCGAGCCCGGGCGGCACGCGCGGCCCGACGCGATGCGCGACGACGCCGTCCGGTCCGCGTTCGAGGCCGTCGCGGCGCGGTCGGGAGGGACGGTCGTCGTCGAGCAGGTCGACGCCCGGGCGAAGGGCGAGCGCTGGTCGCCCGGCACCCGGGCGGGCACGGACCTCGCGCTCGCGACCGCCGTCCACCTCCCGGACCGCGACTGGCGGCGCGCCTCGTACTCGGCGCTGACCGCGGCCGCGCACCACGGCCCGGTCGGCGGGATCGAGAGCGAGCCGGAGGACCCGGGCGTGCAGGACGAGCCGGAGGAGACCACGGACGACGACACCGCCGCGCCGGCGTCCTCGACCCCGGCCCCACGTCCCGGCGCGGACGTGCCGTCCCCGTACGAGGGACAGCCGGGCGGCACCGCGTTCGGCACGCTCGTGCACGAGATCCTCGAGTACGTCGACACCGCGGCCGACGACCTCGACGCCGAGGTGCGCGCCCGCTGCGCGCAGGCGGCGACGGTCCGGGTGCCGGGCGTCGAGCCCGTCGCGCTCGCGACCGCGCTCGGCCTGTCGCTGCGCACGCCGCTCGGACCGATCGCGGGCGGGCTCACGCTCGCCGACGTCGACCCGCGCGACCGGCTGCCCGAGCTCGAGTTCGAGCTCCCGCTCGCCGGGGGCGACGAGACGGAGGGTGTGCGTCCCGCGACGCTGCGCGACCTCGCGGACGTCCTGCGGGCGCACCTGCCCGCCGACGACGCGTTCGCCCGCTACCCCGACCTGCTCGCAGCGCTGGCCGACGAGTCCGAGACCGGCACGGGCACCGGCGGCGTCCCGCTGCGCGGCTACCTCACGGGCTCGATCGACGCCGTGCTGCGCGTGCCCGCCCCGAGCCCCGACGGCGCTCCGGGCGGGGCTCCGGGCGGCCGCCGCCGGTACCTCGTCGTCGACTACAAAACGAACCGCGTCGGGCCGCCCGGGGTCCCGCTCACGGTGGGCGACTACCACCCCGACGCCACGCGCGACGCGATGCTCGCCTCGCACTACCCGCTGCAGCTCGTGCTCTACCTCGTCGCGCTCCACCGCTACCTGCGGTGGCGCGTGCGCGACTACGACCCGGACCGCGACCTCGCCGGCGGGGCGTACCTCTTCGTGCGCGGCATGGCGGGGCCGGACACGCCCCGCGGCCCCGACGACACCCCGTACGGCGTCGTCGCCTGGAGCCCGCCGCCCGGGCTCGTCGTCGCCCTGTCCGCCCTGCTCGACGGAGGTCGCGCATGACCACGGCCACCCCCGGGGCGGCGACCCGGCCCACCGCTGCTCCCGTCACGGTCGACGAGGGCGACCCCCGGCTCGCGGTCGGCGTGCCCGCCGGTCTCGCGCCGTTCAACGTCGCACGCGTCGTCTCGGCCGCCGACGTGCGCGTCGCGCTGCGGCTCGGCCGGCTCACGGGCGAGCACGACGACCGGGTGCTGCTCGCCGTCGCGCTCGCGGTCCGTGCCGTGCGCAGCGGCTCGGTGTGCGTGCGCCTGGACGACCTCGGCTCCCTCGAGCTGCCCGAGGACGAGGAGGCCGCCCGGACCGACGCCGCGGACCTGCCGTGGCCGGACCGCGCCGCGTGGGCCGACGCCGTCGCGCGCAGCCCGCTCGTCGCCGTCGGGGTCGACGGCGCACCCGACCGGCCCGCACGCTGGGTCGGGGGCGCGCTGTACCTCGACCGGTACTGGCGCGACGAGCTCGCGGTCCGGCACGACGTCGACGGCCGGCTCGCGGCGCCCGACCTCCCGGTCGACGCCGAGCGCCTCGACGCCGCGCTGGCGCGCCTCTTCCCCGCGGCGGAGGACACGCGCCAGCGGCTCGCCGCCGCGCACGCCGCCACCCGACGGCTCACCGTCCTCACGGGTGGCCCCGGCACGGGCAAGACGACGACGGTGGCGCGGCTGCTCGCCGTCCTGCACGACGCCGTCCCGCACGACCCTCCCCGCCCCGCGAGCGCGGTGGCACCCGCTCCGTCGCGCGCGGGGGCGAACGCCCCGACCGACCAGGGCACGGCCCTGCGCGTCGCGCTCGCCGCCCCGACGGGGAAGGCCGCCGCACGGCTCCAGGAGGCGGTGCGGGAGGTCGTCGCCGGGTTCGAGGACGCGGCGGACCGCGCGCGCGTCGGGACGCCCGTCGCGACGACGCTGCACCGCCTGCTCGGGTACCGGCCGGGCAGCAGCACGCGGTTCCGCCACGACGCGCACCACCACCTGCCGCACGACGTCGTCGTCGTCGACGAGACGTCGATGGTCGCGCTGCCGCTCATGGCGCGGCTGCTCGAGGCGCTGCGACCCGACGCGCGGCTCGTGCTCGTCGGGGACCCGGACCAGCTCGCCTCGGTGGAGGCCGGCGCCGTGCTCGGCGACCTCGTGCACCGCGAGCCCGTCACACCACCGGCCACCGCGCCGGTCGTGCTCGCGGCGGCCGAGACCGCGCTCGCCGACGCGCCGCCGCCGACCGACGGCGAGGTCGACGACCGGGCGGTGCTCGGCAACGGCGTCGTCCGGCTGCGCACCGTCCACCGTCAGGACCGCGACTCGGAGATCCTGCCGCTCGCCGCCGCGATCCGGGCCGAGGACGCGGAGGCGACGCTCGCCCTGCTGCGCGCAGGGCACGGGTCAGTGGAGTTCCTCGAGACGCCCGACGACGAGCCCGACGACGCGGTGCTGGCCGCGGTGCGCGCGGACGCCGTCGTGGCGGGAACCCTGCTCGTCGAGGCCGCCCGCGCCGGGGACGCCGGCGCCGCGCTCGACGCGCTCGCGCGGCACCGCGTCATGGTGGCGCACCGGCGCGGGCCCGCGGGGCGCGGCCGGTGGGCGGCGCAGGTCGAGGCGTGGGTCGAGGAGGCGACCGGCCACCACGCGACCGACTCCCCGTGGGTCGCCGGGCGGCCGCTGCTCGTCACGACGAACGACGCCGAGGTCGGCCTCTACAACGGCGACACCGGCGTGCTCGTCGCGGAGCCCTCGGGCGGGGTCGTCGCCGTGTTCGGGGACCCGCGCGCGCCCCTGCGCGTGCGCACCCACCGGCTGCCGCCCGTGGAGACCGTGCACGCGATGACGGTCCACCGCGCGCAGGGCAGCCAGTTCGACCGCGTCACGCTCGTCCTGCCGCCCGCGACCTCTCCCCTGCTCACGCGCGAGCTGCTGTACACGGCGGTGACGCGCGCGCAGTCGTTCGTGCGCGTCGTCGGCTCCGAGGACGCCGTGCGCACCGCGGTGACGAGCCCGGTCCACCGCGCGAGCGGGCTGCGGACCCCGCTGCCCGGCGGTCAGTCCTCGGCGCGCTCCGCCTGATCGCGCTCGCGCAGCTCCTTCAGCCTGCCCCAGGGCACGAGCACGATCCAGGCGACGGACGCGACGGCGGCGCCCATGATCATCGAGGGGACGTCCATGGCGACCATCCTGGCAGGCGTGCGCGGTCGCCCCGGGGAATGAGGCACGGGGGTGGCCGGTTGGCACCAGGGTGAGCACCCAGACCCCCCGCCTGTCCGTCCTCGACCTCGTGCCCGTCCGCTCGGGCCAGTCCAGCACCCAGGCGGTGCGAGCGTCGCTCGACCTCGTGCGCCTCGCCGACCGGCTCGGCTTCGAGCGCTACTGGTTCGCCGAGCACCACAACATGCCCGCGGTCGCGGCCTCGACCCCGCCCGTGATGATCGCCGCGGCGGCGTCGGTGACGGACCGGATCCGCGTCGGCTCGGGCGGCGTCATGCTGCCCAACCACGCGCCGCTCGTCGTGGCCGAGCAGTTCGCCGCGCTCGAGGCGATCGCCCCCGGGCGGGTCGACCTCGGCCTCGGCCGCGCACCCGGATCGGACCCGGTGGTCACCCAGCTCCTGCGCATCACCGGCCCGACGGCCGACGTCGACCGCTTCCCCCAGCACGTGACAGACATCCTCGCGCTCATGAGCCCGCAGGGCGCGACGCTGCGCCTCACGAGCGGGCAGGTCTACGACGTGCACGCGACGCCCGCCGCGGACGGCACCCCGACGGTCTGGCTGCTCGGGTCGAGCGACTACTCCGCGCGCCTCGCCGCCGAGCTGGGCCTGCCGTACGTGTTCGCGAACCACTTCTCGGGCCAGGGCGTCGACGAGATCCTCGCCCTCTACCGCGAGGGCTACCGCCCGAGCGAGGCCTTCCCCGAGCCCCGCACGTTCCTCACCCTCAACGCCGTCGTCGCGGAGACCGACGACGAGGCGCGCGCCCGGGCGCTCCCCCAGGCGCGCATGATGGCGCGCCTGCGCACCGGGCAGGCGCTCACCGCGCTGGAGACCGTCGAGGAGGCGCAGGCCGCGCCACTCGACGGCGCGGCCGGGCAGATGGTCGAGGACAGCCTGCGCCGCTGGGCCGTCGGGACGCCCGACGCCGCGGCGGCCGAGGTCCGTCGGCTCGCCGAGCGCCACGGCGTGGACGAGGTCATGGTCGTGCCCGTCGCCGCGTCCCGCACGGACGAGGCGCTCGACGCGACGCCGGGCCGCGCGCGCACGCTCGAGCTCCTCGCGGGAGAGCTCGCCGCCTGACCCGGAACCGCCGAGCACGAGCGTGCTGTCGCTGAGCGCCCCCTCACGACCGCAAGGTCGTGCTCGACACGGAGCGAGGTCGTGGTCGAGGTCGACGTGGTGGCAGGCGCATGGTGGCGTCGGTGGGAGGCGGTAGCGTCGCGCGCATGACCACGAAGTACGACGACGCGTCCTGGCACTTCGACGGCGAGGGCTACCCGCCCGAGGCCGGTCCCGAGGCGGGAGCGACGCACATCGGCATGTTCCTCGCGTGGGCGGCGCTCGCGGGGCACGTGTCCCCGGAGCTCGAGGAGGACTCCGAGGACGAGCTCGCCGCGCTGCGCGAGCGCACCACCACGCCGGGCGCGTTCGTGCACGAGTCGTGCGACGGCAAGCTCGTCGACGTCGACCTCGACGACGTCGGCGCCGCGTTCGCGAGCGCCTACTACGCGGGCGACGACGAGGACGAGGACGACGGCGGCCTGTACCTCGAGGACTACGTGGACGCCGTGAGCCCCGGCGACGGGGAGCCGGAGGACGTGTACCGCGTCCCGGACACGTGGGAGACGTACGAGCTCGTCGCGCCGCTGATCGACGCGCGGTTCTCCCAGTGGGACGACGAGGGCCGCCCCGCGGTCCTGCGGCACCGCGCGTGACATGAGCGTCCCGACGCCCGTCACGCGCCTCGCCGCCGTCCTGCGCGCGGACAACCCCGGCCCCATGACGCTCGACGGCACGCGGTCGTACGTGCTGCGCGCGCCGGGCTCGGCGTCGTGCGTCGTCGTGGACCCCGGGCCGGACGACGCGGCCCACCTCGACGCGCTCGCCGCCGCCGGGCCGGTCGAGCTCGTGCTCGTGACCCACCGCCACGCCGACCACACGGCCGGGTCCCCCGGGCTGCGCGCGCGCACCGGCGCCCCGGTGCGGGCGGCCGACCCGGACCACTGCCACGGCGGCGCGCCGCTGCGCGACGGCGAGGTGATCGAGGCCGCGGGTCTGCGGGTCGTGGTCCTCGCCACGCCCGGGCACACCGCCGACTCAGTCTGTCTCGTCCTGCCCGACGACGGCCCGGTCGCCCCGACCGACGACCCCACCCGCCGCACGGCGGACCCGGGCCTGGCGGGCTCCGGCACCGCGGGTTCCGGCACCGCGGGTTCCGGCACCGCGGCGCACGAGGGCGCGCGGACGCCGTCGGGCCCGACGGTCCTCACGGGCGACACGGTGCTCGGGACGGGGACGACGGTGATCGCGACGCCCGACGGGTCGCTCGGCGCCTACCTCGCGAGCCTCGACGCGCTCGAGGCCGTGGCGGGCACTCCGGGCCCGGCGACCGGCCTCCCCGGCCACGGACCGGTCGTCGACGACCTCGCGGCGCGCGTGCGCGCGTACCGGGAGCACCGCCACGAGCGTCTCGCCCAGGTGCGGGACGTGCTGACCACGCTCGGCCTGGCCCCGGACGCCCAGGACGCGTTCGACCAGGTGGTCGCGCGGGTCTATGCCGACGTCGACCCCGCGGTGCGAGGAGCCGCCCGGCAGTCCGTCGCCGCGCAGCTCGCGTTCCTCGCCGGCACCGGCACCGGCACCGGCACCGGCACCGGCACCGGCACCGGCACGATCGCCGACACCGGAGCGGGCGCAGCCGACGACACGCCCGGCACCCCGAGCCGCGACGGCTGACTGTCGGTGCCACGGTGCACGATGACGGGATGACGACACCACGGCTCGGTATCGCGTTCGTGCCCACCCACGCGCCGGAGAGCCTGCGGCGGCTCGCGACGACCGCGGAGGACGCCGGTCTCGACGACCTCTGGGTGTGGGAGGACTGCTTCAAGCAGTCGGGTCTCGCCTCGGCCGCCGCGGCCCTCGCGTGGACGGACCGCGTGCGCGTCGGCATCGGGCTCATGCCCGCCCCGCTGCGCAGCACGGCGATCACGGCGATGGAGGTGGCGACGCTCGCGCGGATGTTCCCCGGCCGACTCGTCGCGGGGGTCGGGCACGGCGTCCAGGAGTGGATGGGACAGGCGGGGGTGCGCGTCGCGTCTCCCCTGACGCTCCTGCGCGAGCACGCGACGGCGCTGCGCCGTCTGCTCGCGGGCGAGGAGGTCACGACGGACGGCCGGTACGTCACGCTCGACGCCGTCCGGCTCGACTGGCCTCCGACGGAGCCCGTCCCGCTGTGGCTGGGCGGGTCCGGACCGCGGACGCTCGCGCTGGCCGGCGAGCTCGGCGACGGCCTCATCCTCACGAACGCGCTGACCCCCGAGGACGTGCGGAGCGCGGCGGACGTCGCGCGCGAGGGCGGCGCGGGCCAGCGGTTCGACGTCCACGCGACGCTCATCGCCGCGACGGGACCGGACGCGCAGGCACGGCTCGACCGCGAGCTGCCGGTATGGGGCGCGGAGCCTGGTCGTGGCATCGGTGCCGCAGGCGACGCCCGGGCGGTCGCGGCGGGCGTCCTGGCTCTCGCGGAGGCGGGCGCGACGGCCGTGGCGGTCCAGCCGACCGCGGACGAGCCCGACGTCGAGGCGTTCGTGCGCTTCCTCGGGCACGAGGTCGCGCCGCTGCTCAGCTCCCGGTGACGCGCCCGGTGTCGCCTTCGCGGTCCGCGGCGCCGGGCCGCTGGCGCAGGCCGTGGACGAGGGCGACCACCGCGCAGACCAGCGCGACGGCGCCGACGGCGAGCGCGAGGCGGACGGGGAAGTCGGCGTAGAGGTCAGTCACCTCGCCGACCGGGAGGCCCCAGCCCGCCGCGGTCTCGCGCACTTCCGCCGCGAGCGCGCCGATCCGTCCGGGCACGCGCGTCACGGCTGCGGAGACCCACCCGAGCAGCTCGAGGACGACGGAGGCCACGGAGTGGGCGCCGGACGCGAGGGGGATCACCGGTCCACCCTAGCGGAACCGGACAGCGCGGTCATATGCGGCACGGCGGCGCATCGCCTCAGGTCAGCGGCTTGGCGAAGCACAGCGCGACGTGGTTGTCGCGGTCGTAGGGCGGGAAGTGCACGACGGCACGGAAGCCGAGCGAGCGGTAGAGCGCGATGGCGCCGGGCTGGCGGATGCCCGTCTCGAGCAAGAGCGTGGAGACCCCGCGCTCACGCGCCGCCGTCTCCAGCCCGTCGAGGAGCCGACGCGCGGTCCCCGTGCGGCGCGCGCTCTCGCGCACGAACACCTTCTTCACCTCGAGCGCGTCCTGCGGCGCGCCGGGCTCGGGCCGTCGCAGCGACGCGCACCCGAGCGCCGCGCCGTCCCGGTACGCCACGAGGGTCAGCACGACGTCCGTGCCCAGGCGCGTGTCGACGGCGTCGAAGCCCCCGGCGGAGTCGAGGCCACCGAAGAGCTCCGGGTACAGGACGGCCGACGACGTCTCGTGCATCTCGCGGCGCAGCGCGGTCGCGTCGGGGTCGTCCCACGGGACGGCACGGAGCTCGACGGCTCCGACGACCGGGCTGCCCTGCGCGGCGCCGATCTCCCGTCCGGCTCCCGGCGGTCCGGCGGTGTCCGGCGCGGCGGTCCGCGGTCCGGTGGCCTCCGGCGCGGCGGCGCGCGACGCGCGCAGGTCGAGCGCGAAGCAGCGCGAGAGCGGCTGCCCGGCGTAGTGGCCGTACGACTCGATCGGCACGTAGCCGAGCGAGAGGTAGAGGTCGACGGACTCTGGCTGGAGCGTTCCCGTCTCGAGCACGAGCCGGTCGAGGCCCGCCGCGACCGCGCGCTCGTGCAGCGCGCGCATCGCGGTGCGGGCGTGCCCGCGGCCCCGGTGGGCGGGCTCGACGTACAGGCGCTTCACCTCGCCGGTCCGCGCCGGGTGCGCGCCGCCGCGTCCGTCCGGCGTGCCGGAGACGTCGCGCAGCGCGACGAACGCGACCGGTTCGCCGTCGTCCCGGACCACGACGTTCGCGAGCGCCGCCTCGGGGGTGAACGTGCCGGCGTCGGGCTCGCCGTAGCGCACGGCGAGCTCCGCCTGCTGTCGCGACCGCAGCCGCTCGGCCGCGGCGTCGTCCGCCGGGACCGTCGCCACGGTGACGGCCCCGGTCCCGGGGCGCCCGACGCCGTCGGGCAGGACGCGCGGGAGCGTCACGCGCGGACGAGCGCGCCCAGGACCGACGTGAAGAACCCGAGGCCGTCGGTGCCGGCGCGCGGGCCGGCCGCGGCGGCAGGGCCGAAGCCGGGCTCGACGGCGTGCTCGGGGTGGGGCATGAGCCCGACGACGTTGCCCGCCGCGTTCGTGATGCCCGCGATGCCGCGGCGCGACCCGTTGGGGTTCCAGCCGTCGTAGCGGAAGACGACGCGCCCCTCGGCCTCGAGCTCGTCGAGCGTCCGCTCGTCGGCGACGAACTGCCCGTCCTGGTTCTTCAGCGGGATCGTGATGCGCTGGCCGGCCGTGTAGTCGCGCGTCCAGGCGGTGTCGGCGTTCTCGACCACGAGGACCTGCTCGCGGCACACGAAGTGCAGGTGGTCGTTCTTGACCATCGAGCCCGGGAGCAGGTGCGCCTCGGTGAGGATCTGGAAGCCGTTGCAGATGCCGAGCACGGGCATGCCGCCCTTCGCGGCGTCGACGACCGACTCCATGACCGGCGCGAAGCGGCTGATCGCGCCCGCGCGCAGGTAGTCGCCGTAGGAGAAGCCGCCGGGCAGGACGACCGCGTCCACGCCGTGCAGGTCGGCGTCCGCGTGCCAGAGCGACACGGCCTCGCCGCCCGCGAGGCGCACCGCGCGCGCGGCGTCGCGGTCGTCGAGCGTGCCGGGGAAGGTGACGACGCCGACCGTGGCCGTCGCGAGAGCCGCGGTGGACATCAGGCGAGACCCTGCGACGTGATCGTCGCGGCGGCGTCCGTCTCGATGTCCGCGACGCGCACGACGTCCTCGATGACGGGGTTCGACAGGAGCTTCACCGCGGCCTCCTCGGCAGCGGCGAGGACCTCCGGCGTCACGGGCCCCTCGACCTCGAGCTCGAACCGCTTGCCCTGGCGGACGGACGTGAACTGGGTGAAGCCGAGGCGCGGCAGCGCCCCGACGACGGCCTTGCCCTGCGGGTCCAGGATCTCGGGCTTGGGCATGACCTCGACGACGACGCGTCCCACGGGGGCTCCTTGGCGAGAGTGTTCGGGAGGGCCGGGGCTCCGGGATCCCGGCCACGTCACGGGCGTCGAGGACGCCCGGGAGGACGGGACGAGCGGGAGCCGACGGCGGGATTCCGCGCCCAGTCTAGCGGGCGTACGCACGCGTCCGGACGGGCGTCCGCACGGTGAGCGGGCGCGCTCAGCCGCCCGCGGTGCGACGGCGGTCCGGGGAGTCGACGGGGATGTTGCCGTCGAGCACGTGCTTGCGCCAGGCCCGGTCGACGTGGGACCGGCGGAACAGGAACCCGCTCACGAGCGCAGCCGCGCACCACAGGACGCCCATCCAGAGGTCCGGACGGGTGACGTCGTACGAGAACAGCGCATGGCCCAGGACGGGCCACCCGTAGAACACCGCCAGCGCGGTCCCCAGGCTGCCCAGGGTGACGCGCCAGGGGTACAGCGCCCCGTGGATGTCGTCGGCGACCCACCACCAGTACCGCGCGGGGAGCCGCAGGTCGAGCGACCGGTAGAGCAGCCAGCGCCCGAGCGGCGGGTGCTCGCGCCACCGCAGCGCCCACCCCGCGCGCACGAGGCCCCACGCCTCGCGCGCGCTGATGCCGCGGGGAGCGGCGCCGTCGTCCGGCTCGGGCGCCAGGTCGAGCAGCACGGCGAGCGCCTCCTCGGCGTGCTGGTCGCGCCAGCGCCGGGGGTAGGCGCGCAGCCAGAACCGCGCCGACCGCTCGTACCGGTCCGCGCCGCGCGACCCGCGCGCGGGGCGGCCGGGATGCGCGCCGTCGGCGCCGGCCCGTCGCCGGCTCACGCGCCGCTCCCCGCGAGCCCGTCGGCGGCACCTCGACCGGCACCTCGACCGGCACCGCGGGAGAGCGACCGGCGCGCGCGCTCGGCGAGCTCGGCGAGGCGGAGGGTCTCGGCGCGGGCGGCGCGGCGCCCGTCGTCGGTCGCGCGGTAGTAGCGACGCAGCCGGCCGTCGACGACCTCCTCGCCCGTCGGCTCGACGAGCCCGGCCGCGACGAGGCGGTCGAGGTTCCCGTAGAGGGTGCCCGCGCCGAGACGTGTGCGCCCGTCGGAGAGCTCGCGCACCGACCGGATGACGGCGTAGCCGTGGAGCGCCTCGCCGCTGAGGGCGAGGAGCACGAGGTACGCCTGCTCCGTCATCCGGAACGGGGCTGAGGAAACCATGCTCGATATATATCGCCCGACGACCTATGTGCGCAACCGCTCGACGCGTGTGTCAGAGGGTGCCGCTACTCTCGAACACGTGTTCGAGACGCACGCTCGGGCACGGTGCGAGGGCGGGGTCCTGCCCCTTCCCCGCCCTCGCACGAACCTGGCCCGACGACGCACGGAGGCTCACCATGGACGCACCGGCAGCACCCGTCCCGACGACCGAGCGCCGCCGCTCGCGGCCTGCGCCGGCGACCGTGGCGCGGGTCCTCGCGCGCGACGGGACGTGCGTCTTCCCGGGCTGTCGCGTGCCGGCGTTCCGCTGCGACCTCGACCACGTCGTCGCCCCGCGGCCGGGCTCAGGCACAGGCACAGGCACGGACGACGACGCGGGGTCCGCGCACGAGGCCGACAACCTCGTCGCGCTGTGCCGCCACCACCGGGTCGTCCGCGCGCGCGACGGCTGGCGCCCGGCGCTGCTCGCCGACGGGTCGGTCCGGTGGACCGCGCCGAGCGGCCACACCTACCTCCGGCCCGGCACCCTCCGGACCGCGTGAGGGTCAGGCCAGCGTCGAGCCGGTGAGCCGCTCGTACGCCTCGAGGTAGCGCGCGCGGGTGCGCGTGACGACCTCGGCCGGGATCGACGGCGGCGGGGTGTCCGCGGCGCGGTCCCAGCCCGAGGCGGGCGACGTGAGCCAGTCGCGCACGAACTGCTTGTCGAAGCTCGGCTGCGCGCGGCCCGGCTCCCACTGGTCCGCGGGCCAGAAGCGCGACGAGTCGGGCGTGAGCACCTCGTCGCCGAGCACGGTCTCCCCGGTCGCCGGGTCCACGCCGAACTCGAGCTTGGTGTCCGCGAGGATCACGCCGCGATCGCGCGCGATCTCCTCGGCGCGCGCATACACGGCGAGCGTGAGGTCGCGCAGGCGCGTGGCGTCGTCGAGACCGATCTGCTCGGCCACGACGTCGAACGAGACGTTCTCGTCGTGCTCGCCCACCGCCGCCTTCGTCGCGGGCGTGAAGATCGGCTCGGGCAGGCGCGACCCGTCGACGAGGCCGTCGGGCAGCGGCACGCCGCACACCTCTCTGCCTGCGCGGTACTCCACGAGGCCGGAGCCCGTCAGGTACCCGCGCACCACGCACTCGACGGGGAACATGTCGAGGCGACGGCAGATCATCGCGCGGCCGGCGACGACGTCGGGCACGAGGCCGTCACCCGGCACCGCCGAGACCGCGGTCGAGACGACGTGGTTCGGCACGAGGTCCGCGAGCTGCTCGAACCACCACAGGCTGAGCTGCGTGAGCACCACGCCCTTGTCCGGGATGCCGGGCGACAGCACGTGGTCGTAGGCGCTGACCCGGTCGCTCGCGACGACGAGCACGACGTCGCCCAGGGGGTGCACGCCCCCCACGGCAGGCAGGTCCGGGACGTACAGGTCGCGCACCTTGCCCGAGTACGCGTGCGTCCAGCCGGGCAGGTCGAGCGCGGCGGTGTCGAGGGCGTCGGCCTCGCCGAGCGAGAGCGCGGAGCCGGGGTCCTGCGGGGTGGAGGTCACGGCCCCTAGTGTCGCACCATGCGATTCGCACCCGGCCCCGCGTCCACCTCCGGAACCGACTCCGGCCCGTCCCCCGCCCCGCCCGAGGACGGTGACGACGCGGGGCGCGCGACGGACGACCCGCGGGTGCGCGACTTCCTCGCGACGTTCTCGGCCTTCATGGAGACGGCCAACGAGCAGGCGCAGAGGCAGCGGGTGGACGCCGGGCCGTCCGTCGCGGACGTGCTGCGCGAGCACCTGGGCTCCGACCCGCGCGCGATCGCGGTCGTCACCGAGACGGTGTCGACGCTGCGCAGCGTCGACGCGGACGTCGCGATCGAGGCCGTCGTCACGCGTCACGGCGGCGGACGGGTCGTGGGCGTCGGCGGTGGCGAGCAGCGGATGCACACGTCGTTCTCCGAGATCGTCGAGCACTCCGCCCTGTGGCGTCAGTTCCCCGTCGGTGCGGTCGACTACGCGCGTGCGGCGACGGGCCCCGAGAGCGAGCGCCGCACCGTCTCCTTCGGGCTCCACCTCTTCGCGTACGCGGGCACGCCCGTCGCGCTCCTGCAGCGCGCGGCGAACCCGCGGCACGGCAACGAGGGCAGCGTCGAGGTCATGTGCCCCGAGGAGGACGCCGCCCTGTCCCTCCTCGCGGAGCTCCGGGCCGCGATGGTCGAGCACAGCGTGCTGCGCGGCCAGGTCGTGACGTTCACGGCGTCGGACTACGGCGCGCAGGCCGGCGGCATGACGTTCCTGCCCCGGGACCGGGTCCCGGCGACGGACGTCGTGCTCCCGGACGGCACGCTGAGCAGGATCGAGCGCCAGGTGCTCGGCGTCGCGCGGCACCGCACGGAGCTCCTCGCGGCGGGCCAGCACCTCAAGCGCGGCGTCCTGCTCTACGGCCCGCCCGGGACCGGCAAGACGCACACCGTCCGCCACCTGGTCGGCGAGAGCCCGGGCACGACGGTCATCGTCCTCGCGGGCGGTGCGCTGCGGCTCGTCCGGCTCGCCGCCGAGACGGCCCGCGCGCTGCAGCCCGCGATCATCGTGCTCGAGGACTGCGACCTCATCGCCGAGGACCGCTCGTTCCACGACGGCCCGCAGCCGCTGCTGTTCGAGGTGCTGGACGCCATGGACGGCCTCGGCAGCGACTCCGACGTCGCGTTCGTCCTGACGACGAACCGCGCCGACCTCCTGGAGCGTGCGCTCGCGCAGCGGCCCGGCCGGGTCGACCTCGCGGTCGAGATCCCGCTGCCGGACGCGTCGGCACGGCTGCGGCTGTTCGAGCTCTACCGCGGCGACCTGCCGTTCACCTCCGGAGCGCTCGCCGACGCCGCCGACCGCACGGACGGCGTGACCGCCTCCTTCGTCAAGGAGGTGGTCCGGCGGGCCGTGCTGCGCGCGGTCGAGGCCGGGCACGACGTGGGCGACGAGGACCTCCGGTCCGCCGTGCACGAGATGACCGCCGACGCCGAGCGCATCACGCGCTCGCTGCTCGGCTCGTCGCCGGACCTCCTCGACGAGGGGTCGCTCGAGCCCTGACCGGCGACGGCCGTCCTCGGGGGCGTCGGGGCGGGGCGGACCGCCAGCCCGCGCCGATCCTCCCGCCCGCGGCTAGTGTCCCGAGAGGACGACCGTGGGCACGCTCCCCCGCCGTCGGGCGCCCGCTCCGGAACGCCTCCCGCGTGCGCACGTCTCGTCCCGGCTGCGCCGACGGCAGCGGCCGTCACCGGAACGGAGGACGCACCGATGCACCACCCCAGGACAGCACTAGCGGCAGGGCTGGTGGTGCTCGTCGCGAGCGCGGGCCTCGCCGAGACCGCGCGGGCGAGCGCGCCGCCGACGGAGAGCGTCTCCCTGTCCGTGCCCGGCACGGCCCCCGGGCGCACGACGGCACCGGCGACGGACCGCGGTTCCGGCAGCCTGCCGGAGGGGCAGCTGCGCGCGCTCGAGCTCGACCTCGGGCTCGACCCCACGGAGGTCGACGACCGGCTCGCGCTCGACGCCGCGACCGCCACGGTCGAACGCACGCTGAGCGGCGAGCTCGGTGCCGTGTACGCCGGGACGTGGGTCGACGCCGAGGCAGGGACGCCCGTCGTCGCCGTGACCGACCCCGCAGCCGTCGCGGACGTGGAGGCGGCCGGCGCCACGGCCCTCGTCGTGGACCGGAGCCGGGCCGAGCTCGACGACGTCGCGGCGCAGCTCGAGACGACCAGGACGCCCGACGCCGTCCAGGCCTGGTACGTGGACGTCACCACGAACGAGGTCGTCGTCGAGTCGCTCGACCCCGCGGCCGCGGAGGCGTTCGTCGAGGCGTCGGGGACCGACGGGTCCGCGGTGCGCACCGAGGTCGTCGACGCGCCGTACGAGCCGGCGGCGGACGTGCGCGGCGGGGACCGCTACATCTCCCGGGACCCCGGCGGGTGGTCCGGGTCGGCGTGCTCGATCGGCTTCGCCGTCCAGGGCGGGTTCGTCACGGCGGGGCACTGCGGCGCGGCGGGCAAGGAGGTGCTCACCGCGAGCTGGGCGCGGATGGGCACGGTCCAGGCGGCGTCGTTCCCCGGCCACGACTACGCGTGGGCGCGCGTCGACGCCGGGTTCTCGCCCGTCCCGCGGGTGAACGACTACGCGGGCGGCACGGTCGACGTCGCCGGCTCGGCCGAGGCGCCCGTGGGAGCGTCGGTGTGCCGCTCGGGTGCCACGACCGGCTGGCGCTGCGGCGTCATCGAGCAGAAGAACATCACCGTCAACTACGGCACCGGCACCGTCTCCGGCCTCGCGCGCGGCAGCGCGTGCGCGGAGGGCGGCGACTCGGGCGGCTCGGTCGTCTCGGGCGACCAGGCGCAGGGCGTCACGTCGGGGCGCGTCAAGGACTGCTCCAACGGCGGCTCGTTCGTCTACCAGCCCGTCAACCCGATCCTGTCCGCCTACGGCCTGTCGCTCGTCACGACGAAGGGCACGGCGGGCAGCGCCCTCGCGGGGTTGTCGGGGACGGTGAACCGAGACCCCTGGTTCCGCCGGTAGCGACGGTCGCCGGACGCGCCGTCAGCCCGCGGGCGTGACCTCGCCCGCGGCAGCGCGGGCCGCGATGTCGTCGCGGTGGTGCGAGCCGGGGAGCACGATGCGGTCGACCGCCGCGTACGCGCGACGGCGGGCCTCGGCGAGGTCCGCGCCGCGCGCTACGACCGAGAGCACGCGCCCGCCCGCGGCGACGAGGTCGCCGTCGTCCGTGCGCGCGGTCCCGGCGTGCAGCACGTGGACGCCCTCGACGTCCTCCGCCGCCTCGATCCCCGTGATCGGGTCGCCGCCGCGGACGGCGCCCGGGTAGCCGTGCGCCGCGACGACGACGGTGACCGACGCGTCGTCGTGCCAGCGCAGCGGGCCGACCTCGGCGAGCCGCCCCTGGGCCGCCGCGAGCATGACCGCGGACAGCGGCGTCGCGAGGCGCGTGAGCACGGACTGCGTCTCCGGGTCGCCGAAGCGCGCGTTGAACTCGACGACGCGCGTGCCGCGGCTCGTCAGCGCGAGGCCCACGTAGAGCACGCCGACGAACGGGGTGCCGCGCCGCGCCATCTCGTCGATCGTCGGCTGCGCGACGCGCGTGACGACCTCCTCCACCAGGCCGTCGGGCGCCCACGGCAGCGGGCTGTACGCGCCCATGCCGCCCGTGTTCGGGCCCGCGTCGGCGTCGAACGCACGCTTGAAGTCCTGGGCGGGCGCGAGCGGCACGACCGTCGCGCCGTCGCTCACGCAGAAGAGGGAGACCTCGGGACCGTCGAGGTACTCCTCGACGACGACGCACGGGTCCTCGGGCGTGCCGTCCGCCGCGCGGCGGGGCGTCGCGAAGCACGCGGCGGCGTGCTCGAGCGCGGCCTGGCGGTCCTCCGTGACGACGACGCCCTTGCCCGCGGCCAGGCCGTCGTCCTTGATGACGTAGGGCGCGCCGAACGCGTCGACGGCGGCCGCGACCTCGTCGACGTCGGTGCACACGTGCGCGAGCGCCGTGGGGACCGACGCGGCGGCCATGACGTCCTTCGCGAACGCCTTGGACCCCTCGAGCCGCGCGGCCTCGGCGCTCGGCCCGAACACGGGGACGCCGGCCTCGCGCACCGCGTCCCCGACGCCGGCGACGAGCGGCGCCTCCGGGCCGACGACGACGAGTTCGACGCCCAGGTCCGTCGCGAGCGCGGCCACCGCGGCGCCGTCGTTCTGGTCCACCGCGTGCAGCGTCGCGAGGTCCCCGATGCCCGGGTTCCCCGGGGCGGCGTGCAGCTCGTGGCGCTCCGCGCCCGGGCGGTCGGCCTCGTGCGCGAGGGCGTGGACGATGGCGTGCTCGCGGGCACCGGTCCCGACGACGAGGATCTTCACGGGCGCCGAGTCTACCGAGACGGCCCGGACGCCCCGCGGGGCGTCCGGGCCGTGGTCGGCTGGCGTCGCCGGCTCAGTGGATGAGGTCGTGGCGCGGGATGATCGCGTCGCGGCTCGGGCCGACGCCGATCGCGGAGATCCGCGTGCCCGACATCTCCTCCAGCGCGTGCACGTAGCGCTGCGCGTTGACCGGCAGGTCGTCGAACGTGCGGGCGCCGGAGATGTCCTCCCACCAGCCGTCGAGCTCCTCGTAGATCGGCTTCGCGTGGTGGAACGCCGTCTGGTCGAGCGGCATCTCGTCGTACCGGACGCCGTCGACGTCGTACGCGACGCAGACCGGCACCTTCTCGAAGCCGGTGAGGATGTCGAGCTTGGTGAGCACCATGTCGGTGATGCCGTTGACGCGGGTCGCGTAGCGAGCGATGACCGAGTCGTACCAGCCGCAGCGGCGCGCGCGACCCGTCGTGACGCCGTACTCGCCGCCCTGCTTGAGCAGGTACTCGCCGTTCGCGTCGAACAGCTCGGTCGGGAACGGGCCCTCGCCCACGCGCGTCGTGTACGCCTTGATGACGCCGATCACGGAGCTGATGCGCGTCGGTCCGACGCCCGAGCCCGTGAGCGCGCCGCCCGCGGTCGCGTTGGACGACGTGACGAACGGGTACGTCCCGTGGTCGACGTCGAGCATCGTGGCCTGCCCGCCCTCGAAGAGGACGTTCTTGCCCGCGTCGAGCGCCTTGTTCAGCTCGAGCGCCGTGTCCGCGACCATCGGCTTGAGCCGGTCGGCGTACTGCAGCAGCTCGGCCACGGTCTCGTCCACCGTGATGGCGCGGCGGTTGTAGACCTTCACCAGCAGGTGGTTCTTCTGGTCGAGCGAGCCCTCGATCTTCTCCGCGAGGATCTTCTCGTCGAACAGGTCCCAGATGCGGATGCCGACGCGGTTGATCTTGTCCGCGTACGCCGGCCCGATGCCGCGGCCCGTCGTGCCGATGCGACGCTTGCCGAGGAACCGCTCGCTCACCTTGTCGATCGTGCGGTGGTAGCCGGCGATGACGTGCGCGGAGCCCGAGACGAGCAGGCGCGAGACGTCGACGCCGCGCGAGATCAGGTCGTCGAGCTCCTGGAACAGCACCTCGATGTCGACGACGACACCGTTCGCGATGACCGGCGTGACCCCCGGGGACAGGATGCCCGACGGCAGCAGGTGGAGCGCGTACTTCTCGTCCCCGATGACGACCGTGTGGCCGGCGTTGTTGCCGCCGTTGAACTTGACCACGTAGTCGACCCGGGACCCGAGGAGGTCGGTCGCCTTGCCCTTGCCCTCATCGCCCCACTGGGCACCGACGAGCACCACGCCTGGCATGGAATCCCCACTTTCGCACTGCCTGTTCCTCGGGCCGGTCATGGTCGTGGGCGCGCACCGGCGTCCGGAGCGGAGCGGGCACGGGGTGCCCGACGGCGCCGGGCCCGCGGGCCCGAGGCGTCACCCGGGCGGCAGAGACCCGGGGACCGGCGCCGAGTTTACCGGTCGGATGACGGAAATTGACCTTCGAGACGTCTATCGACCGCGTCACGCCCGGGATGGGCAGAATGGCCTCATGAGCGACACGCACGCCAACCTCCTCGGCGGCCCCGCACCGGTCCGCCTCCCCGACGACTACGCGCACGTCCGCGACGCCATCGCGGCCGACGGCGACCCGTACGAGATCGCGGGCCGCTCGCCCGCGAGCTCGCTCGCGTGGGCCTACCTCGCCGAGGACTTCCTCCACGAGAACGGCTCGCGCGGCGCGGTGACGGCCTACGCGTTCGCGCGCACCGGCTACCACCGGGGCCTGGACTCGCTGCGGCGCGCCGGCTGGCGTGGCCAGGGCCCGATCCCGGCCGACCACGTGCCGAACCAGGGCTTCCTGCGGGCGCTCCTGGCCCTCGCCGAGTGCGCCGCGTACCTCGGCGAGGTCGAGGAGGCGGAGCGCTGCGAGCAGTTCCTGCGTGACGCCGGGACCTCGGCCGACGAGGTGCGTGCGCTGCGCTGACCGGCCGCGCGTCCGCCCGGCGAGCACCGGGTGGGCGCGCGACGCACCCGGGCGGCGTCTAGAGTCGTGGGCATGATCGAGATCGCCACGTCCCCCGCGACGACGACCCTCGTCATCGCCGGAGACCTCGATCTCGCCGAGCGCGACCAGTTCCCGGAGATCGCGGCACGCGTCGTCGGGCTGCGCCGTCAGCTCCTCGTCATCGACATGTGCCGCGTGACGTTCATGGACTCCACCGGCGCGGCGTTCCTCATCTCGCTCGCCGACGCCGGTCGCAAGCGCGGCGGTGCGACGGTGCTGCGCGGCTGCGACGACCGGGACCTGTTCGTCCTCGAGGTGTGCGGAGCGCTCGAGCTGTTCCGCATCGACAACGACCACCGCTGCGAGCCCGCGACGCCGCCGTCCGGCTTCGCCAAGGTCGAGCCCCCGGCCTGACGCCGTCGGGCCGCCCTACCGCCCCGAGGGCCGCAGGGTCGCCCACACGAGCTTGCCCGACGCCGTCGGGCGCCATCCCCAGTCGGCGAGCCGCTCGACGATCTGCATGCCGAAGCCGCCCATGCGGTTCGGGTGGCCGTCCGTCGGGACGGGCGGCGCCGGGTTGGAGTCCTCGACCTCGACGCGGATCCCGTCGCCCGTGTCGAACAGGCGCAGCGCGAGGTGGCCCCACCCGTGCAGCACGCCGTTCGCGACGAGCTCGGAGACGACGAGCTCCGCGTTCGCGCTCTCCCGCACGCCCCACGCCTGGCACGTGCGCACGACGGCGTGCCGCGCGCGCCCGATGGACGCTGGCTCGCTCGGCAGGAGCCAGCGACGGCTGCGCGGGCTCAGCACGACCGCGGACGCGTCCCGCTGCGGGTCGGGGATGCGCACGACGACGAGCGCGACGTCGTCCTCGGGGGCGTCGGCCAGGCGCGACAGGAGCTCCTCGCCCACGCCCGCGGCGTCGACGGCCGTGACCGCCTCGGACGCCGCCACGAGCGCCTCCAGGCCGACCCGCAGGGCGCGGTCGCGGCGCTCGATGAGGCCGTCGGTGTAGAACACGAGCGTGTCGCCCGGCAGGAGCGTCGCGACGCCCGTCGAGCGGCTGCGGCCACCGAAGCCGACGAGCGCTCCCCCGGCGTCGTCGAGCTGCGTCACGGTGCCGTCGCGCAGCAGGAGCGGGGGCAGGTGGCCGGCGCGCGAGTACTCGATCCGCCACGCGTCCTCGGGCTCCGCGGCGTCCGGCTGCGTGAGCGCCGCGTACACGAGGCTCGCGGACCGCGGGATGCGCATGCCCTGGACGAGCTGGTCGACGCGCTCGAGCACGGGGCCCGGCGTCGTGAGCTCGTACGCGTACGAGCGCACCACCGAGCGGAGCTGGCCCATGGCGGCCGCCGCCTCGACGTCGTGCCCCACGACGTCGCCGATGACGAGGCCGACGACGTCCGGCGCGATCTGCAGGACGTCGTACCAGTCACCGCCCACCTGGGCGTGCTCGGAGTTCGGCGCGTAGTACGTCCACACGTCGAGGCCCGTGACGTCGGCCTGCTCGGGGAGCATCGCGCGCTGGAGGGTCTCGGCGAGCCGGTGCTCGCGCGCGTAGAGGCGCACGTTGTCGATCGCGGTCCCGGCCCGGCGGGCGATGACCTGCAGCAGCGTGCGCACGCCCTCGCGGGCCTCCGCGTCCGTGCCGAACCCCTGCGGCGGGGTGTCGGGAAGGTCACCCGTGACGAGCAGGCCGAGGATGCGCCGCCGCCCGGGGACGGCGGACACCGTCACGGACCCCGGCGGCCGCGCGAGACCGGAGAGCCGGTGGTGGAGGTCGCGCTGGAGCCAGCCCGAGGCGGACCACTGCGGGTAGGTGGCGGACAGGTCGAGCGTCACCGGGCCCTCGATGCGCCCGTCGAGCACGTCCTGGACGCGGTCGGGCACGTCCACCCGGACGCGCGGCACCGAGCCGGTGACGGCCGCCGAGTCGCCGAGCGCGTCGGTCGTGTGCGCGCCGGGGGCCAGGGGCAGGACGCCGGGCGTGTAGCGGCCGTGCCGCTGGCCGCGCCCGCTCGGTGGCGCCGCCGTGTCGACGCCCTCCGCGTACCGCAGGCCGTCGTCGTTGAGGTAGAAGCCCGCCCAGTCGACGACGTACCCGGCGAGCAGCGCCGTGATGTCACGCAGCGCGTACGGCTGGTCGAGGTCCGCGAGGAGGTCGGAGCTGCGGGAGACGACGTCGAGCACCGCGCGCTCGCGGCGCTCGAGCGCGAGCGACGCGACCTGGGCCGCGTACCGCTCGAGGTGCTCGGAGACGTCGACCTGCGCTCCGACCCAGTGGGTCACCGTGCCGTCCGGGCCCGTGAGGGGCGCGAGCGAGAGCTGCGTCCACACCGCCACCCCGTCGCGACGGAAGGTGCGCACCGTGTAGGTGAGCTCGCGCTCGTCGGCCACGGCGGAGCGGAGCTGCTGCGCGTCGACGGGGTTCGCGAGGAGCGACTCGAGGACCTGAGGACTGCGGCCCAGGACCTCCGCGGCGGTGAACCCGGTCTGTCGCTCGAACGCGCGGTTGACCCAGACGATCGACATCTCCGACGATCGTGGGCCCGTGACGAACATCGCGACCCCGGTCGCGTCCATCGCGCGCGTGCACAGCTCCTGGACGTGCGCGGGCAGGTCGGTGCCGAGCCCCGGCGAGCTGCCCATCGTCACCTCCGACGGTCCGAGCGTCGATCGTCTGGAAACGGACGCCACGGTCGCGTTACTGTCCCGACTGGACATTCAACCGTAGATTGGTGCTTCCCGAGACCGGAACCGGTCCGGACCACGCCAGAGAGGAGCGCCGGTGCGCGAAGGTACACCCCCGGCCGCAGACCGTCCGGTCGGCGTCGCCGGCGACCCCGCAGGAGCGGGCGACCCCGCGAGCGTGCACGTCATCGTGGGCACGACGCGAGCACGCATCGTGCTCTCGGGCGAGATCGACGCCGACCTCGGCGCCGACCTCCAGGAGGCGACCGCCGCGGCGGAGGACTCCGGCCTGCCCGTCGAGATCGACGCCCACCACGTGACCTTCATGGACTCGTCGGGCGTGGCGTTCCTCGCCCGCCTCGCGTCACGCGGCCCGCACCGCGTGCGCGTCCTCCGTGCCCCGCCCACGGTGCGGTTCCTGCTCGAGGTGACCCGGATCGGGGAGCTGCTCGACATCGTCGACGTGGACCCCGGCTTCGACCTCGACGAGCCCCCCGGCAACGGCGCGGGCAGCACCGACTGACGCCCGCGGCCGCGCCCGCCCGCGGCCGCAGCACGACGAAGGCCCCCGGTCCTCACGGACCGGGGGCCTTCGTGCGACGCGGGCCCGGAGCGAGCGCCGGGCCGTGCGGCGTCAGCGGATCTTGTTGCCCGCCGAGCGCAGCTGCTGCGACGCCTCGATGATGCGCGCGGCCATGCCGGCCTCGGCCAGCTTGCCCCAGGCGCGCGGGTCGTAGGCCTTCTTGTTGCCGACCTCGCCGTCGACCTTCAGGACGCCGTCGTAGTTCGAGAACATGTGGCCGACGACGGGGCGCGTGAACGCGTACTGCGTGTCGGTGTCGATGTTCATCTTGATGACGCCGAAGTCGACCGCCGCCGAGATCTCCTCGGCCGTGGAACCGGAGCCGCCGTGGAAGACCAGGTCGAACGGGTTCTCCTTGCCGACCTTCGCGCCGACGGCCTCCTGGATCTCCTTGAGGATCTCCGGGCGGAGCTTGACCGCACCCGGCTTGTACACGCCGTGCACGTTGCCGAACGTGAGGGCCGTCAGGTAGCGGCCCTTCTCGCCCGTGCCGAGCGCCTCGATCGTCGCGAGGCCGTCCTCGACCGTCGTGTAGAGCTTCTCGTTGATCTCGGCCTCGTGGCCGTCCTCCTCGCCACCGACGACGCCGACCTCGATCTCGAGGATCGTGCGCGCCGCCTGCGAGAGCTCGAGCAGCTCGGCCGCGATGGTGAGGTTCTCGTCCAGCGGGACGTCCGAGCCGTCGTACATGTGCGACTGGAACGTCGGCAGGCCGCCGTTCTTCACCTGCTCGGCCTCGATGGCCAGGAGGGGGCGGACCCAGGAGTCGAGGTTCTTCTTGACGCAGTGGTCGGTGTGGATCGCGATCTGCACCGGGTAGTTCTTCGCGACCTCGCGCGCGTACGCCGCGAGGGCGAGCGAACCGGCGATGCGGTCCTTGACCGTCGAACCCGAGCCGTACTCGGCGCCGCCCACGGAGACCTGGATGATGCCGTCGGACTCGGCCTCGGCAAAGCCCTGGAGCGCGGCGGTGATCGTCTGCGACGAGGTGATGTTGACGGCCGGGTAGGCGAACGAGCCTGCCTTCGCCCGGTCGATCATCTCGGCGTAGACCTCGGGGGTTGCGATGGGCATGCGGAGCTCCTGTGGAGTCGTGCGGGGTGGACTGTCAGGTCAAAGTCTGGCATGGATGACAGCGCGAGGTCAGGGCCGTTCGACCTGTGGTCCCCCGATGACCACGCCTCTACCTCGGCGGCCCGGCCGGCCCCAGGTGCTGCTCCGCCCACGCGTGCAGCGCGATCGCGCCCGCGGCTCCGGCGTTGATCGAGCGGGTCGACCCGTGCTGCGTGATGTGGAGCACCGCGCGGCACGCCGCGACCGCCTCGGGGGTCAGCCCGGCTGACTCCTGGCCGAGAAGCAGCACGCACGACGCGGGCATCGCGTAGCCCTCGATCGGCACCGACCCCGGGACGTTGTCGACCCCGAGGAGCGGCAGGCCCTCCCCCGCGGCCCAGCCCGCGAGCTCCTCCACCGACGCGTGGTGGTGCACGTGCAGGTAGCGGTCCGTGACCATGGCGCCGCGGCGGTTCCAGCGTCGCCGCCCCACGACGTGCACCCCGGCCGCGTTGAACGCGTTGGCGGTGCGGACGACGGAGCCGATGTTGAGGTCGTGCGCCCAGTTCTCGATCGCGACGTGGAGCCGACGGGCCGGGTCACGACGCGCGTCGAGGTCGGCGACGACGGCCTCGACCGTCCAGTAGCGGTAGGCGTCGACGACGTTGCGGCGGTCGCCGTGCGCGAGCAGCTCGGGGTCGTACCGGGGGTCGAGCCGCGTCGCCCCGGGCGGTCCGGCGGGGTCCGGGACGCGGGGCCACGCCTCCGGGCCGCCGGGCCACGGGCCGACGCCGACCTCGCGCTCGGCCGTCCCGCCCGGTCCCGCCGTCCCCGCGCTGCTCGCCATGGCGCACATTCTGCCGGGACCCGCAGGTCCGTCGTCGCCGGATCTCCACGGCGGGTGCACACCGACCGCCGGGCCGCGCGGCCCCGCCCGGCTACGCTGGTGACCCGTGAACACCCTCGCCGAGCTCGCCTCCGCCCTCCCGGGGGCCGCGCACGCCGCGGGCCTCGGCGCCGCCGGACCGGTCGCCGCCCTGGGCCCGGACTGGATGGACCCGATGACGCTCATCGAGCGCTTCGGTGACGCCGCGCTCGTCGGGATCGTCGTCGTCATCTTCATCGAGACGGGCCTGCTCTTCCCGATCCTGCCCGGCGACTCGCTGCTCTTCACCGCGGGCGCGCTCGTCGCGCAGGAGTCGCTGCAGATCAGCCTGCCCGTCCTGCTCGTCCTGCTGTTCGCCGCGGCGTTCCTCGGCGACCAGACGGCGTACCTCATCGGACGCACCGTCGGGCCCAAGGTGTTCGACCGGCCCGACTCCCGGTTCTTCAAGCGCAAGTACATCGACCAGACGAACGCCTACTTCGAGAAGTACGGCGGCCGGACGATCGTCATCGCACGGTTCGTGCCCATCGTGCGCACGTACGCCCCCGTCGCGGCGGGCGTCGGCAAGATGCACTACCGGCACTTCGTCGGGTTCAACGCGCTCGGCGCCCTGCTCTGGGCCGTCGGCCTCACGTGGCTCGGCTACCTCCTGGGGAACATCACGTTCGTCAAGGAGAACATCGAGGCGCTCGTGCTCCTCATCGTCCTGCTGTCCGTGCTGCCCATGGTCATCGAGGTCTGGCGCGGTCGGCGGGCGGAGAAGCGGGCCGCGGCGCTGGAGGCGCAGATCGCCGCCGACGCCCACCAGAACGGGGTCGCGGAGGACGCGACCGCCGTCGGCCAGGCCGACACGGACGGGAAGGACGCCTGACATGACACGAGAGATCACGAGCTGGCTCACCGACATGGACGGCGTGCTCGTCCACGAGGGCCACGCGATCCCCGGCGCCCCGGAGTTCGTGCGCGCGCTGCGCGACAAGGGCCGGCCGTTCCTCATCCTCACGAACAACTCGATCTTCACGGCGCGCGACCTGCGGGCGCGCCTCGCGACGTCGGGCATCGACGTGCCGGAGGAGTCGATCTGGACGTCGGCGCTCGCGACCGCGCAGTTCCTCACCGACCAGATCCCCCAGGGCAGCGCGTACGCCGTGGGCGAGGCCGGGCTGACGACGGCGCTCTACGAGGCCGGCTACACGCTCACCGAGTCCGACCCGGACTACGTGGTGCTGGGCGAGACCCGCACGTACTCGTTCGAGGCGATCACCAAGGCGATCCGCCTCGTGCTGGGCGGGTCGCGGTTCATCTGCACCAACCCCGACACGACCGGTCCGTCGCAGGAGGGCCCGCTGCCTGCCACGGGCGCCGTCGCGGCGATGATCACGTCCGCGACGGGCCGCAAGCCGTACTTCGTGGGCAAGCCGAACCCGATGATGTTCCGCTCGGCGCTCAACCGCATCGACGCCCACTCCGAGACGACCGCGATGATCGGCGACCGGATGGACACCGACGTCGTCGCGGGCATCGAGGCGGGCCTGTACACCTACCTCGTCATGACCGGGTCCACGAGGATGGCCGACGTCGACCGCTACCCGTTCCGGCCGAGCAAGGTCGTCGACTCCGTCGCGGACCTCGTCGACCTCGTCTGAGGACACGCCGGGCCGGCCCGGCCGGCCCCCCGGGAGCACCGCACGCACGACGACGCCCGGTCACCTCGTGGTGACCGGGCGTCGTCGTGCGGGGACCGGGTCAGGCGGCCGCGGCCACCTCCGCGCGGCCTGCGCGGCGGCGTCGGACGGCCACCAGTGCCGCGCCGGTGAGCAGCAGCGTCCCGGCCAGGAGCGCGAGGCTCCCGGCGTCGGAGCCGGTGGTGGCGAGCGCACCCGAGTAGGCGTCGCACTCGACGTCGCCGCCGACGGGAAGGCTGACCGTCACCGGCGCGAGCGCGGTGCCGGCCTCGTAGAACCCGGCGAACGCCTTCGCGCCGGCGGCCGTGAGGGTCGCGGGGGCGCCGCTCCACGTGATCGTGGAGCCCGACGTGGACTTCTTCCCCGACAGGTCGAGGCTCGCGAACGCCACGCCGGTCGACGAGGACTTCTTGCCCTCCATGTCGCTGCTCTGCACGTCGACCACGAGCGTGCCCGACGACCCGTCCACGACGACGCGCGGGTTGCTGATCCGCAGGTCGAGGATGCCCTCGTGCCCGGAGAACGACACCGAGCCGCCGAAGCTCGCGCGGCCCTTGCCGAGGTCCGTGTTGAACGAGCCCTTGCCGCCGCTCCACGTGAACGCCGAGCCGCCGTCCCGCACACCGTCCGTCGAGACCGAGCCCTTCGCGATCGGGCCGGTGACGTACGACCGGAACCGGTCGCTCACGCCCCACGAGAGGGTCGCGCCGTGGACGCCCTGGGCGAAGCACTGCTCCGCCGCGCTGCCCGACCCGGTGCCGGTGCCGGTCGTGCCGGCACCGACGATCGTGAGGGGCGCGGACGCCGTGTGGCCCGCACCGACGAGGAGCAGCGTGTGCTCGCCCGGCGCGACGTCCTTCGGGATCGTCACGGTCGAGGTCGCGGCACCGCCCGCGTTCGCGGTCGTGCCCGTCGCGAGCGTGCGCGGCGTCGAGCGGAGCTCCGTACGGATGCCGGTCTCGCCCGCGCCGAACCCGACGCCGCTGATCGTCACCTCGTCGCCCGGCCGTGCCTGCGCCACCGAGAGCGTCGCCCTGGCCGGGTCCACCGACCCGCCCGTCGAGCCGTCACCCGGGGCGCCGATGGTGCCGCCGCCCCCGGGCGCGGTCGCCTTGGCGCCGACCGTGAACGTCACCGGGTCGAGCGCGGTACCGGCCGGGTAGAAGCCGACGAACGCGAGCGAGCCGTCCGCCGTGAGCGTCGCGGCCGCGTCCCGGAACGTCACGGCCCCGTCCGCGCCCGTCGTGGGCGTGCCGAGCGCGAGCGTCGCGACGGCGACGCCCGTGCGGTCGAACGTCGAGCCGTCCAGCCCCGTGGAGCGCGCGTCCGCGAGCAGGCGACCCGTGCCGGGGCCGGTGATCTCGACCACCGGGTTCGACAGGGTGAGGTCGAGCGCGCCCGCGTGGCCGGTGAAGCGGACCGTCCCGGTGTACCGGGCCGTCCCCCGACTGCTCGCCGCGGTCCACGTGCCGCCGTCGGCCTGGCCGAAGCGGAAGACGCCGTCGACGACGCTCGCCCCGTCCGTCGCCGTCGCGCCGCCCTTCGCGACCGGGCCCACGATGTAGCTGCGGAACGACTCCTTGACGCCCCACGTGAGGCTGCCGGCCGTCGTCGGCGCCGGGGTCACCGGCGTGGCGGTCACCGCGACCGTCACCGGCGCGGACGTCGAGCCGCGGTAGGCGGTGGCGTCCGTGGGGACGAAGGTCGCGCTCAGGGCGTGCGAGCCGACGGCGAGCGGGGCCGTCCGGAACGTCGCGGCACCGTCCGTGACGGTCGCGGTGCCCAGGGTCGTGCCGCCCTCGACGAACCGGACCGTGCCGGCCCCCTTCGGCGCGACCGTCGCGGTGAGCGTCACCGCCGTGCCCTCGACGACCGACGTCGCCGACGACGCGAGCGTCGTCGTGGTCGCCTTCGCCTCGCCGCCGGGGACCGGGGCGGTCACGGTCAGCGTGGTGCTGCCGGTCAGGCCGAGCTCCGACGTGACGACCACGGGGACGGACCCGGCGGGGGTGCCGGCGGGGACCGTGAGCACGAGCGTCGCGCCGTCGCGGGAGTACGACGCCGGGGCGCCGCCGAACGTCACGGCCTTGATCGCGTCGTCCGCGCCGAGACCGCGCACCGTGACGCGGACCGTCGAGCCGGCCTCCACCGTGGTGGACGCGGGCGTGACGGTGAGCGTGCCCGGTGCGTCGTACGCGACGGGGACGAAGAGCTCCTGCGCGGCGTTGCTCACGCCGCCCGCGCCGTAGGTGTAGACGCCGTAGCGCCCGCCCTCGAGCGCGGCGGGGTTCTTCACGACGAGACGCGCCTCGAACGTGCCGTCCGGCGTGATGTCCGTCCACTGCGCCCGGACCACCGACTGGTACTGCGCGGGGACCTGGTCGAGCACGGGCTCGGCGAGGGCCCACGCCTGCGAGCCGACCTTGCGGTTCGACGACGCGGCGCCCTCGGACGGCCGCCACTGCTCGGCGAAGCTCCCGAACACGACGTAGGTGCCCTGCGGGAGCGTCGCCGGGATCGGGACGCCGCGGCCGCCGACGTTCGCCGCCGGGTCGAAGCCGGTGCCCCGGACGACGATCGTGTCCCCTACCGCGACCGGGGTGTCGCCGAGCGGCGTCGTGCCGTCCGCGGCGAGCACGGTGATCTCGGGCGTCCACTCGGGCGCCTCGGGCTCGGTCGTGAATGCGACGGGCGCGTACAGCTCCTGCGCGGCGTTGACCGTGCCGCCCGCGGCGTACGTGTACGCGCCGTAACGGCCGCCCTCGCGCCCGAGCTCGCTCGCGACGAGCTCGGCGGTGAACGTGCCGTCCGGCGCGAGCTCGGCCCACTGCCCGCGGATCGCGGACTGGTAGCGCGGGTCCACCTGGTCGAGCGCCGCGGACGAGAGGGCCCACTGCTGCGAGCCGGCCGTGCGCGCGCTCGACGGAGCGCCCTCCGACGGGCGCCAGTCGGCCGCGAAGCTGCCGAAGACCACGTAGGTGCCCGCGGGGATGCCCCCGGAAATGGGCGGACGGTTGCCCGCCGGTGCGACGTTCGCGTCCGGGTCGAAGCCTGAGCCCTTGACGACGATCCTGTCGTCCGGGCGGACGGGCGCGTCTCCGAGCGGTGTCGTGCCGTCGGCGGCGTAGAGGGTGATCTGCGGCTCCCAGACCGGCTCGGGCGCCGTGCTGCCCTGGACCGCGACGGGCGTGAACGTGTCGAGGCTGCGGTCGGTCACCGAGAGGCCGTGCGCGGCGGAGGTCGCCACCACGTACTGCTTCGCCGGGTCGAGCTTTCCTGCCGGGACGGTCAGCGTCGTGGTGAACGCGCCGTCGCGCACCTGCTGCGGCATGACCCAGCCCTGGGCGAGCCAGCCGCTCGCGACGAGCGGGCCGCTGCCGTCCCAGATCGCGGCGTCGCCGAGGAGCACGTACGCGCCGTTCGCGGCGCCCGCGCCGACGAACCCGGTGCCCGAGATCGTGAAGGTGTTCTCCACCGCCGGGTCGACGGGCGTCGACGGCGACACCGTGACGGCCGGCTCGACGGCGGGCTCCGGCTCGGGCTCCGGTTCGGGCTCCGTGGCGGTCACCGTGTGCGCGACGGCCGCGGAGGCCGAGGCGACGAACGCGGCCGGGTCCGCGGGCGTGAAGGCGGCGCTCAGCTGATGGCTGCCCGCGGCGAGGGTCGTGGTCTCGAGGCGCGCGACGCCGTCGGCCACGGCAGCGGTGCCGAGGGCGGTGCCGCCGTCGCGGAACTCGACCGTGCCCGCGGCGGCGGGCGCGACGGTCGCGGTGAGCGTCACCGTCGCCCCGGCCGCGGACGTGCCCGCGGGCGCCGCGACGAGCGTGGTCGTCGTCGCCTGCGCGGGCGCCACCGGCTCGGGCGACACGACGCGGGCGGTCAGGGTCGACATGGGCCTGCCCGCGTACGACGAGAAGTACGGCGAGACGTTCCCGAGCGTCCCGACGACCGTCCCGTCCGCCACGAACGTGACCTCGTCACCGGCTCGCGTCGCGGACACCGTGACGTCGGCGACCTTCACGTCGTTCCCCGCGCCAGGGTTGACGGTGCCCGCGAAGTCCGCGTAGACCGCGCCCGTCGTGGGGCCGGTGAGGTCGAGCCGCACGTCGGAGATCGTCACGTCGAGCGCGCCGTGGTGGCCCTCGTACCGGGTCGAGCCGCCGAGACGGACGGAGCCCGTCCCGGACGCGTCGTCGTAGCTGCCGGACGCGGGGCCGTAGGACGCCTGGCCGCCCTGGAGCGGGGGGGTGATCGCGCCCTGGGCGATGCCGCCCGTGACGTACGACGTCCACGAGTCGACGAAGTTCCAGGTGGCCGACCCGCCGGTCACGTCGGCCGCGGCCGCCTGGGCCGGGGCGCCGGTGCCGGCGACGGTGAGGCCGGCGGCGAGCGCCGCGGCGAGGAACGAGGCGAGGGCGCGTCGGACGCGTCTCGACGATGAAGTGCGCACAAGGTCTCCCGTGCTGGTCCGGGCGAGGTCCCGGCGGGGAGCGGGACCGAGAAGGGAGCGTGCTCACGCTCCGTCGTGACGGACCATATAAGGGTCGCCTCACCAAAGCAAGGTAAGCCTGACCTATCGAGATGTGACGCGCGCCTCGTCGCACGACGACGCCCCGCGACCCAGGAGGCCGCGGGGCGGTGCGCCGCGTCGAGCGGCGGGAGACGGAGCGGAGGAGCTCAGGCGAGACCCAGGTCCTCCAGGCTGAACAGGTAGTGGTACGGCACGCCGAGCGCCTCGATCTTGGCGCCCGCGCCCGTGGCCCGGTCGACGATCGTCGCGACGCCCGCGACCTCGCCCCCGGCCGCGCGCACGGCCTCGATCGCCGTGATCGGCGAGCCGCCCGTCGTCGTCGTGTCCTCGACCACGACGACGCGCCGGCCCGCGACGTCGGGGCCCTCGATCTGGCGCTGCATCCCGTGCGCCTTGGCCGCCTTGCGCACCACGAACGCGTCGAGGTCCTGGCCGCGGGACGCGGCGGCGTGCAGGAGGGCGTTCGCGATGGGGTCGGCGCCGAGCGTCAGCCCGCCCACCGCGTCGATCTCCGCCGTGCCGAGCCCCTGCTCCTCGAGGAGGTCGAGGAGCTGGTGGCCGATGAGCGGCGCGGCGCGGTGGTGCAGCGTCACGCGGCGCAGGTCCACGTAGTAGTCCGCCTCCTTGCCCGAGGAGAGCGTCACGCGGCCGTGCACGACGGCGAGCTCGCGGATGAGGCCGAGCAGCTGCTCGCGGGGGGTCGAGGCGAGCGTCGAGGCGGGGTCGGTAGTCACGACCGCCAGGGTATCGGGCCCGCCCCGTGCCTAGCGGTACTTGCCGATCGCGCGGACGGCGGAGCGCGGCATCGCGCGCAGGGCCGCCGAGGCGACCCGGTACCGCACCGACGGCGTGGAGATGACGACGCCCCGCCGCACGTCCGCGAGCGCCTCCGCGACGACCCGGTCCGCGTCGAGCCACGCGAGGTCGGGGAGCACGGACTTGTCGATGCCCGCGCGGTCGTGGAACTCGGTGTGCGTGAAGCCGGGGCACAGCACGGTCGCGGTGACGCCCGTGCCGTGCAGCTCGACGGCGAGGCCTTCCGTGAAGGACCGCACCCAGGCCTTCGCCGCCGCGTACGTGCCGCCCGCGGTGAGGGCCGCGACCGACGCGACGTTGAGGATCGCGCCGCGCCCGCGCTCCGTCATCTGGCCCGCCGCCGCGTGGGACAGGACCATGACGGCGCGGACCATGACGTCCAGCGCCTCGAGCTCGACGTCGAGGTCGCCCCCGACGAAGCGCTGGTGCGTCGCGAAGCCCGCGTTGTTGACGAGCAGGCCGACCGGGCGCTCGTCCGGGCCGCCGGTCGTGGCGAGGCGCTCCGCGACGCGCGCGACGTCGTCAGGCACCGAGAGGTCGGCGCGCAGCACCTGGACGCGCACCCCGGCCGCGGCGCGGATCTGCCGTGCGGTCTCCTCGAGGCGCGCCTCGTCGCGCGCCACGAGGACGAGGTCGTGCCGCGCCGTGGCGAGCTGCCACGCGAACTCCAAACCCAGGCCGGCGCTCGCGCCGGTGATGAGTGCTGTCGCCATGGTCACAGCCTACGGGCGCCCGGGTGACCCGGGCGCCCGCAGGCGGGGTGGAGTCGTGTCACCGGGCCGGCGGCTTCACGGCGAGCACGGGGCACGCGGCGCCCAGCAGGATCTGCTGGGCGGTGGAGCCGAGCACGAGCTTGCCCACGGGGGTGCGGTGCCGCACTCCCACGACGACGAGGTCGGCGTCGACCTCGGCCGCGACGCCGAGCACGACCTCCGCGGGCAGCGCGGAGGACTGCAGGTGCCGCACCTCGTGCTCGACCCCTGCCTCCTCGAGGATCGTGCCGACCTCGACGAGCTGGTCATGGTCGGCCCAGCGCGGGTCGACGAGCCGGTCGCCGCGCGTCGTGTTGACCACCACGACGCCGGTGCCGAGCAGGACGGCCGCCCGGGCCGCGGCCCGCGTCGCGGCGGTCCCGAGCTCGCCGGGCGCGTAGGCGAGGACGACGGTCATCAGCGCACCTCCTGGTCCTGGGCCTCGACGCGGACGTCCTCGGCGAGCTCCGCGAGCTCGGCACCGGTGCGGCGCTCGCGCCGGCGCAGCCACAGGCCCGCGAGGATCACGACGGCGACGAGGGCGTAGGCCGTCGCGGCGAACGGGCTGGTGACGAGGGTCGTCAGGTCGCCCTGGCTGATCGCGAGCGAGCGGCGCAGCCGGTCCTCGGCCATGGGGCCGAGGATCATGCCGACGACCATGGGGGCGACGGGGTAGCCGTAGCGCCGCATGAAGAACCCGATCGCGCCGATGACGAGCAGGATGAGCACGTCGACCGGGGAGAAGTTCAGCGCGTACGAGCCGAGCGCGCCGAACAGCAGGATGCCCGCGTAGAGGTAGTGCCGCGGGATCTGGAGGACCTTCACCCACATGCCCACGAGGGGCAGGTTGAGCACGATGAGCATGAGGTTGCCCACGTAGAGGCTCGCGACGAGCGCCCACACGAGCGCGGACTGGCTCTCGAAGAGCAGCGGGCCGGGCTGGATGCCGTACGACTGGAACGCGACGATGATGATCGCGGCGGTCGCCGTCGTCGGGAGGCCGAGCGTGAGGAGCGGCACGAGGACGCCGGACGCCGCGGCGTTGTTCGCCGCCTCCGGGCCCGCGACGCCCTCGATCGCGCCCTTGCCGAACTCGTCCTTGTGCTTCCCGGCGGCCTTGCGCTCGGCGGCGTACGACAGGAAGGTCGCGACGTCGGCGCCGCCCGCCGGGATGGTGCCGACGGGGAACCCGATCGCCGTCCCGCGCAGCCACGGCTTCCAGGAGCGCCGCCAGTCCTCGCGCTTCATCCAGGAGCGCCAGCCCTTCTCGACGGGGATGACGTGCACGGGACCGTGCCGCAGGCGCGACCCGACGTACAGCGCCTCCCCTACCGCGAAGAGGCCGACGGCGACGATGACGACGTCGATCCCGTCGGCGAGCGTCGGGACGCCGAACGTGAAGCGCTGCTGGCCGGTGAGCGTGTCGGTGCCCATGAGCCCGAGGAACAGGCCGAGCGACAGGGACGCCATGCCGCGCGGCACCGACGACCCGAGCAGCGCGCCGACCGTCACGAAGGCGACGACCATGAGCGCGAAGTAGTCGGGCTCGCCGAGCTGCACGGCCCAGCGCGCGACGTACGGCGCGACGAAGGTCAGGGCGACGGTCGCGATGGTGCCCGCGACGAACGAGCCGATCGCGGCGGTCGCGAGCGCGGCCGCCCCGCGGCCCGCGCGGGCCATCCTGTTGCCCTCGAGCGCCGTGACGATCGACGACGACTCGCCGGGCGTGTTGAGCAGGATCGACGTCGTCGACCCGCCGTACATGCCGCCGTAGTAGATGCCGGCGAACACGATGATGGCGGCCGTCGCGTCGAGCGAGTACGTGAGCGGCAGGAGGAGCGCGATCGTCATCGCGGGGCCGATGCCGGGGAGCACCCCGACCGCGGTCCCGACGAACACGCCGAACAGCGCGTAGAGCAGGTAGACGGGCTGGACGACGGTCGCGAACCCGTCGAGCAGCGCGGTGAGGTTATCCACGGAACCAGGTCACCCCCTCCAGGAGCGGGCCGGGCGGGAGCGACAGCCCGAGCACGCCCCCGAACAGGACCTGGATCACCAGGGCCAGGACGAGGCCGAGCACGGCGGCGCGCCACCACGGGCGGGCGCCGAGGACGATCGCGGCCCCGGCGAACAGGAGCGTCGCGGCGAGCGGCCACCCGACGAGGTTGATCGCGTAGACGTGCACGAACAGCACCGCGCCGAGGAGCCCGACGGTCAGCCAGTCGGTGCGGGCGTCGGGGTCGACGTCCTCGCCGTCCTCCTCCTGGCCGCCGTGCCCCCGCCAGACGGCGACGAGCAGCACGAGGCCGGTCGCGAGCAGCATCGCGCCCACGAGGTAGGGGAACGCCCGGGGCCCGAGCGTGTTCGCCGAGCCGGGCACGACGATCGTCCCGGCGTCGAGGAGCACGAACACTCCGAGGGCGGCGGTGACGCCGGCGACGACGAGCTCGCCGGGTCGCCGCCAGGGACCCGCGGCGGGGGTGGCGCCTGCGGGGTCCCCGGCGGCCGGGCCGTCGGCGGGGTCGCCGACGGCCGGTGCCGACGCCGGCCCGGGGCGGGGCTCGGCGGCGGACGGTCCTGGGTCGGGGGCCGCGTCGGACGGCCCCGGCTCGCGCGACGCGTCGGGTGGCGCGTCGCGCGAGGCGCGGCGCCTGGTCACGGCGCGACCAGGCCGACGTCGGTGAGCGTCATCTGGATGTCGGCGATGTTCTCCGTGAGGAAGCCGTCGAACTCCTCGCCCACGAGGAACGCGTCGTCCCAGCCCTTCTCCTCGAGCGTCGCCTGCCACTCGTCGGACGCGACCATCTCGCTGACGAGCAGCTCGAGGGCGCGGCGGTCCTCGTCGGAGAGGTCGCCCGGCGCGACGACGCCGCGCCAGTTCGTGAGCTCGACGTCGTACCCGGCCTCGGTCATCGTCGGCACGTCGGGCAGCAGGTCCGTGCGCTCGGCGCCCGAGACCGCGAGCGCCCGGACGGTCCCGGCCTTGACCTGCTCCGCGTACTCGCCGACGCCGGAGATCCCGGCGCTCACCTTGTTGCCGAGCAGCGCGGCGAGCGACTCGCCGCCGCCCGAGTACGCGACGTAGTTGAGCAGCCCGCCCACCTCCGCCGACGGCACGTCGGCCGCCTGGAGGAGCATCCCCGCGAGGATGTGGTCGGCCCCGCCCGCGGAACCGCCGGTGATGGAGACGGACTTGCCGTTCGCCACGACGTCGTCGACGAGGTCCTCGAGCGTCTGGTACGGCGACGACGCGGGCACGACGACGACGAGCGGCTCCTCGGTGAGCCGCGCGATCGGGGTGGTGTCCTCGATGCGGGCCTGCGACTCGTTGGTCTCGACCGCCCCGACCATGACGAGGCCCATGACGAGCAGCGTGTGGGGGTCGGTCGTGTTGGCGAGCGACGCGAGGCCGACCGTGCCGCCGGCGCCGCCGACGTTCGTCACGGTCGCCGTGCGCACGAGACCGGAGCCCTGGAGGTCCTGCTGCATCGCGCGGCCGGTCTGGTCCCAGCCCCCGCCGGGGTCGGCCGGGACGACGATCGCGAGCTCGTCGACGGACGCGGCGGCCTCGCCGGACGCGTCGCCCGACCCGCCCGTCGTGGGGGCGCTGGGCTCGAGGCCCGAGCACGCGGCGAGACCGAGGACGAGTCCTGCGGCGAGCGTCGCGGTGAGAGCGTGCCGCGGGCTGACGGTGTGCCCGGAGCGCGGGCGGACGACGGATCGCATGTCTCCTCCTTGAGCGGGACCCGCAACGGCGCGGGCCTCACGACCTGATCCGGGGAGCGTAGGAGCGTGGCGCGCCGCACCGGGGGCTGCGGTCGTACTGGACGTTGCGGTCGATCCGGTGGTTGCGGTCGTTGGGGAGGTTGCGGTCGTTGTGGTCGCGGCCGGGGCCTGGCCCGCGGCGGGCCTGGGGCACACTGGTCCGGTGGGTCGAGCAGTGTCGCTCCGGGTGCAGCTTCTCGTGCTGCAGGTCGCCATCGTGCTCCTGGTCGTGGCGTCGACGGGGGCCGTCGCCTCGACCCTGCAGCACCGTCAGCTCCGGGACGCCTACCTCGACCGCATGACCGCGGTCGCGTTCTCCGTCGCGCGCCTGCCCGCGATCATCGACGCGTTCGACGACGAGGACCCCGCCGCGACGATCCAGCCGATCGCGGAGGTGATCCGCGAGGCGTCCGACGTCACGTACGTCGTCGTCACGGACGACGAGGGCGTGCGGTACTCCCACCCGGACCCGACCCGCATCGGCGAGACGGTCTCGACCGACCCGTCGGTCCCGCTCTCGGGCGAGGTGTGGACGGGCACGCAGACCGGCACGCTGGGCGAGTCCTGGCGCGTCAAGGTCCCGGTGTTCGGGCCCGAGGGGGACGTGGTCGGCACGGCCAGCGTCGGCATCCTCGAGTCCGACCTCGCCGACGACCTCGCCGACGACCTCGGGTGGCTGCTCGCGGCCCTCAGCGTCGCGGCGGCCCTCGGGGTCGTGTGCGCGGCGTTCGTCACGCGCGCCGTGCGCCGTCGCATCTTCCGGCTCGAGCCCGAGGAGATCGGCCGGCTGCTCGAGACGCGCGACGCGATGCTCCACGGCATCTCCGAGGGCGTCGTCGCGCTCGACCGCGACGGGACGGTCGTGCTCGTCAACGACGAGGCGCAGCGCCTGCTCGGGGTCGCGGCGTCCGACGCCGTCGGGCGGCCCGCGCACGACGTCCTCGACCCGCAGCTCCTCGCGCTCGTGCCCGACGCCGCGGACCCCGCCGACGCCGACGCGCGCGCCGCCGGGCCCGAGGAGGGCGGCGCGCTCGTCCTCGCGGGCGAGCGCGTGCTGCTCGCGCGCGCCGACCGGGCCCGCGTGGACGGCCGCGCCGTCGGGACCGTGCTCCTCCTGCGCGACCACACCGAGCTGCACGCGCTCCTGCGCGACCTCGACGGGGCACGCGGCCTCACCGACGCGCTGCGCGCGCAGTCCCACGAGTTCGCCAACAAGCTGCACGTCGTCTCGGGCCTGCTGGAGCTCGGGCAGGCCGACGAGGCCGTCGCGTTCATCGAGCGCGCCGGGCACGGCGGGCTGCTCACCGCGTCGGGCGTCGCACCCGGCGTCCACTCCCCCGAGGTCGCCGCGCTGCTGCTGGTCAAGGCCACGACGACGCGCGAGCGCGGCTCGCGGCTCGAGGTCTCGCCGTCCGCCCACCTCGCCGAGCCCGCGGGGCCCGACGACGCCGCGCTGCACGGCGACGCCCTCACCGTGCTCGGCAACCTCGTCGACAACGCGGTCGACGCCGTCGGGCCCGGGGGCCGCGTCCGCGTGCTCGTGACCGACCGCGCGCCCGACGGCACCGGTCCGACGCCGGACGGCCGCGTGGTGGTCGTCGTCGAGGACGACGGCCCCGGCATCCCGGCGGGCGCCCGCGCCGACGTCTTCGCCGCCGGGTACACCACGAAGGCAGGCCCGCACGGGCGCGGCATCGGGCTCGCGCTCGTGCGGCGCGTCGCCGCGCGGCGCGGCGGGACCGTCGAGGTGACCACCTCCGTGCTCGGCGGGGCGCGCGTCGCCGTGGCCCTCCCCGCGCAGCCCGTCGCCGCCACCGCGGGCGCGGGCGGCATCTCCCGGACGCCGGAGGCCGCGTCGTGACGCCCGGCGACCGCACCCTCGCATCCTCCGGCGGGACGACCGCGCCGCCGGGCGACCGGCTGCGCGTCCTCGTCGTCGAGGACGACCCGACGATCGCGCGCCTGCACCGCGGCTTCGTCGAGTCGCACCCGCGCTTCGTCGTCGTGGGCGAGGCGCGCACCGCGGCCGAGGCGCTGCGCGCGTTCGCCGTGCTCGACCCGGACGTCGTCCTGCTCGACATCTACCTGCCCGACGCGACCGGGCTGCACGTGCTGCGCCAGATCCGGCGCCGCCCCTCCCCGCCCGTCGACGTCGTCGCGACGACCGCCGCGCGCGAGCTCGAGAGCGTCCGTCAGGCCATGGCGGGCGGCGTGCAGCACTACCTCGTCAAGCCGTTCACGGCCGCGGCGCTGCGCGGCCGGCTCGACGAGGTCGCGCGCCTGCGCGACACGCTCCGCGCCACGGGCGACGTGCTCGACCAGGACGCCGTCGACCGCCTCGTGCGGCGCGGGGCGCCGGACACCGCGGCGCTGCCCAAGGGCCTGTCCGAGCGCAGCCTGCGGCTCGTCGTCGAGGCGCTCGCGGCCGCGTGCGCCGACGCGGGCGACGCGTCGGCGGGCGAGGTCGCTGCGCGGACCGGCATGTCGCGCGTGAGCGCGCGCCGCTACCTCGAGCACCTCGTCGCCACGGGGCGTGCCGACGTCGCGCCCCGGTACGGCGCGGCCGGGCGCCCGGAGAACGGCTACCGACCTGCCTGACCGCCGGGGCCGCTGCGGCTCGTGACCGCGACGCCGTACGGTGGGGCCCGTGCGCCTCGCGACCTGGAACATCAACTCCGTCCGTGCCCGCGTCGACCGCGCGGTCGCGTTCCTCGAGCGGACGGGGACCGACGTCCTCGCGCTCCAGGAGACCAAGTGCACGGACGCGCAGTTCCCCGTCGCGCCGTTCGAGGCGGCCGGGTACGAGGTCGCGCACGTGGGCGTGAACCAGTGGAACGGCGTCGCCGTCGTCTCGCGCGTGGGCCTCGCCGACGTCGAGACGTCGTTCCCCGGCCAGCCCGCCTTCGGCGACCGGGTCGAGGCGCGCGCGCTCGGCGCGACGTGCGGGGGCGTGCGCGTGTGGAGCCTCTACGTCCCGCACGGGCGCGAGGTCGGCGACCCGCACTACGCCTACAAGCTGCGCTGGCTCGACGAGCTGCGCGCGCAGGCCGCGGGCTGGCTCGCCGCCGACCCGGCGGCGCAGGTCGCGCTCGTCGGGGACTGGAACGTCGCGCCGCTCGACACCGACGTGTGGGACGTCGCGTACTTCGCCGGGAAGACGCACGTCACGCCCGCCGAGCGGGACGCCTTCGCCGCGTTCGGCGCTGCCGGGTACACCGAGGTCACGCGCGAGGCGATCCCTGCCGAGCGCACCTACACGTACTGGGACTACCAGCGGCTGCGGTTCCCGCGGAACGAGGGCATGCGCATCGACTTCGCGTACCTGTCGCCCGCCGCCCGCGCGCGCGTCACGGGCGTGACGATCGACCGCGACGAGCGCAAGGGCAAGGGCGCGTCGGACCACGTGCCGGTCGTCGTCGACCTGGCCGACTGACCTCCGGGGCGACCGCCGTGGGGCTCGGGCCCGGGTCCGCGCCGCGGGTCCGGGGCCGGGTGGGGCGCGTCCCCTCGCTACGGTGTGTCCATGACGACGCCACCCGTCCCTCCGTACGGGTCTCCCGACGAGCCCGCCGACCCGTACGCCCCCCGGCGGCCGCACCAGCCCCCGCTCACGCCGTACCACCCCCCGACCGACGACGCCCCCTCCGCGCCGGACGACGGCGGGTTCGTGGCACCGTCGGGTGCCGGAGGCGGGGGCGGGTACGGGAGCACGCCGGGCGTCGGGGGCGGGTACGGGAGCGCGCCGGGCGTCGGCGCCCCCTACGGCGGACCGGCCGCGCCCGCCGGGCCGGGCTCGCCCTACGGCCCCGGCTCCCCCTACGCCCCCGGAGCGACGCCGTCGTACGGCGCGGCGCCCGGGTACGCGGCGCCACCCGGGCCCGCGGCGTACCCGGCACCCGGCTACGGCGGCTACCCGCCGCCGTACGGCGCGCCCTACGCGCCCCCGCCGCGGACGAACGGGCTCGCGCTCGCCTCGATGATCGTGTCGATCGCGAGCCTCGTGCTCTGCGCGGGCTTCCCCGGCCTCGTCGGCCTCGTGCTGGGCATCGTGGCGCTCAACCAGGTGATGCGCGACGGCACGCGCGGGCGCGGGTTCGCCGTGACCGGGATCGTCGTCGGCGCCGTCGGCACGGCGTTCGCGATGCTCGTGGTCCTCGCCGGGACGCTCGGGGACTCGGCACCGTGAGCGACGACGACCTCTTCGCCCCGCCCGGCGGCAGCACGTCCGGGCCTGCGGGACGCCCGCCCGTCCCGCCTCCCGCCGGGGTGCCCGTGGCCTCGGGGCCCCGTGGCGCGGACGCCGAGGCGCCCCCGCGCCGGACGCCGCACGGCCCGTCCGGTGCGCAGGCGCCCGTGCCGCCGCCCGGGCCCGACGACCGGCCGGGCTTCGCCCCGGACACGTACTACGCGCCCGGGTGGCAGCCCGCGGCGCCCCGCGTCGAGCCGCTCGCCGTGGCGAGCGTGCCGGCGGGGGTCGTGCTCGGGCCGGTCGGCGTGGGCCTCGGGGCCGCCGCCCTGTCACGCATCCGCTCGCGCGGCACCCGCGGGCGCGGACTCGCGGTCGCCGGGACGGTGCTCGGCGCGGTCGCCACGCTCGCGTGGGTGGCGGGCGGGATCGCGTGGTGGCAGGGCGAGCAGGCACGCACGCCCCTCGCGGGCGACGTGGACGCACCGCGCATGGTGAGCGCCGTGCAGCTCGTGCTCGGCACGTGCCTCGACGAGCTGCCGCCCGACGGCGAGGTGTCGCGCGTGCGCGCCGTCCCGTGCGCGGACGAGCACCACGCGCAGGTCGTCGGCCGCACCGACCTCGGCGCGGACGAGGTGTGGCCCGGCCAGGACGCCGTGGACCGCCGCGTCGCGCGCGTGTGCACGCCCGACGCCCTGGGTCCGGACGCTCCGGAGGGCGTGCGGCTCGTGGTGTGGGCACCGACCGAGGCGTCCTGGCGCGACGGCGACCGCACCGGGCTGTGCCTGGCGAGCAGCGAGGCCCCGCTCCCGGGCGACCTGATCGGCTGACGACGTCGACCCCGCGCGCCGTCAGCGCGCGGCGTCGGACAGCACGAGGCGCAGGTACGCGCGCAGGTCGGCGGCCATGTCGACGCGCTCGGGCCGCGGGCGGTCGAGGGACAGCAGCCACTGGACCTGGAGGCCGTCCATGAGCGCGACGAGCTGGCGGGCCGCGACGTCCGGCTCGACGCCGTCGCGCAGGCCGCCCTCCCGGGCGCGCCGGGAGAGCTGCTCGCCGATGCGCGCGACCGTGGACTCGTAGCGCTCGACGAAGTACGCGTGCGCCGGGTGGTCGGGCGACGTCGCCTCGGCCGCGAGCGCCGTGAACAGCTCGACGATCGGCCGGCGCAGCGCGTTGCGCTCGACGAGCCGCACGAGCGCGTCGAAGAAGTCGGTCCCCCGCGCGAGGTCCTCCTCGAGGTCGGCGCGGTCGACGGTCTCCCGGTGGTCGAGCACCGCCTCGAGGAGCGCCGCCTTCGTCGGGAAGTGGTGAAGCAGCCCGGGGTGGGACATGCCCACGCGGGACGCGAGCTCGCGCAGGGACGCGGCGTGGAAGCCGACCTCGCCGAAGAGCACGACGGCCGCCTGGAGGATCTCCTCGCGCTTGGCCCGCCCCTTGGCGTACCCGCGGGCGGGGTCGGGCGCCGTGGCGCGGCGGGAGCCCGCGCGGTCCTGCCCGGCGCCGATGGCCGCGCTCGTCATGGCACTGCTCCGTCCGTCGTCCGACGAGGGCACACCCTACCGACCGCGCTGCGGCCCCGCGGGGTGCCCGCGCCCGGGCGGGCGCGGTTCAGGACGCGGGGGCGAGCGTCGGGGCGGGCTCGTCGGTGCTCGACGACGGCCCGGGCACCGCGGCCGACGGCCGGTCGGTGGAGGGCGTCGGCGCGGGCTCGGTCGGGGGCGGCGTGCCGGGCTCGGTCGGCTCCTCGACCTCGGGCGGCGCGGCACGCAGGGCCTCGGCGGTCGCCGCGGTGACCGTGCCGTCAGGGGCGAGGCCGTGCGCCTTCTGGAACGCTCGCAGCGCGGTGCGCGTCGCGTCGTCCATCGTCCCCGTGACGGCGACGTCGGCACCGTGCACCCGCAGCCGCTCCTGGACCCAGGACACGGACGCCGTGCCCGGGTCGGTCGTCGGGGAGGGCGTGGGGGTGGGCGCGGTCGGTGCCGGGGTCGGCTCGGACGCGGTGGGACCGGGCGCGGGCTCGGCGGAGGGCGAGGGTGCGCCGGGCGCGCCCTGCTCCCCGCTGCCGCTCGCGGACGGGCGCGGGGCCGGCGTCGAGCCCGTGTCGCCGGACGTCTCGTCCGACGCGTCCGGCGGGGGGATGCGGGTCACCTCGGGGCGCGGGGTGTCGGGGCGCGGCGTGACCGCGGGGACCGTGTCCTCGCCGTTCGCGCCGCCCTCGGCGGAGACCCCGCCGACGACGACCGCCTCGCCACCGCCCGTCGCGGCACCGACCATGCCCGCGACGGCGACGACGAGCGTCACCGCGCCCGCGCCGGCAGCGACCGTGACCCACGGCGTGGCGGTGCGGCGCGCAGGCCGCTGGACGGGGGCGGTGCGGTCCCGCTCGGCGGGTCCGGACCGGTCGTGGCGTCGGCGCACGTCGCCTCCTTCCGGGGCTGTCGAGGGGGCGGACGGCGCGACACGCTGCCCGCCGGGGCGGTCGGGTGGACGTCCACCCTGCCCCATCCCGGCTCGTGTGTCACGCCCGACGCCCTCACCTGCGGCGATACCCGCCACGGCTCCCCCGGTCCAGCGGGGCGGCGCCGCGCCTCCGACGGAGGTCGCAACGCAGGTTCCGCCCTGCGCCGCAAGACCCGGCGGGGGCCCGCGCGACAGCCTGGTGGGGCACCGCACGGGAGGCCCGTGCGGGACGCACGAGGGAGGGACCGGCATGACCACCATCCACGTCTCCGGGCTGCGCAAGGCGTACGGGGCGTTCGACGCCGTGCACGACGTGAAGTTCACCGCCGCGCCGGGCCGCGTCGTCGGGCTGCTCGGCCCGAACGGCGCCGGCAAGACGACCACGCTCCACGTCCTGCTCGGGCTCGCGGCGGCGACCGCGGGCACCGCGACGTTCGACGGCCGCGCGTTCGCGGACCTGACGCACCCGGCCCGCACCGTCGGCGCGCTGCTCGACGCGGGCGGCCTGCACCCGGGGCGGACGGGGCGCGACCACCTGCGCGTGCTCGCCTCCGCCGGCCGGATCCCGGCGCGGCGCGTCGACGAGGTGCTCGCGCTCGTCGGCATGACCCCCGCCGCCGACCGCCGCGTGCGGACGTACTCGCTGGGGATGCGGCAGCGCGTCGGGATCGCGGCCGCGCTGCTCGGCGACCCGGAGGTCCTCGTCCTCGACGAGCCCGCCAACGGTCTCGACCCCGCCGGGATGCGCTGGCTGCGCGACCTCGTCCGCGCCTTCGCCGACGACGGCGGCACCGTGCTCCTCGCGAGCCACGTGCTGTCCGAGGTGCGCCAGGTCGCGGACGACCTCGTCGTCGTCGGGCAGGGGCGCGTCGTCGCCGAGGGACCGCTCGACGAGCTGCTGCGCGGGGAGTCCCTGGAGGACTTCTACCTCGACCTGACCGCCACGACCGAAGGGGTGCGCTGATGTACCGCGCCGAGATGCTCAAGCTCCGCACGACCCGCGCGACGTGGGTCGTCGCGGCCGTCGCCGTCGCCGGGATGCTCGTCGTCCAGGCCTTCACCCTGCTGCTCCCCACGATCCTGCGCAGCGCCGACGCGGTCGGCGGCGGCACGACCGTCGGGCTCCAGGCCCCGCCCGAGATGGTGGCCGAGCTCGCGCCGGACCTCGGCGCGCTCGCCGACGTCTCGCAGCCCGCGTTCCAGCGCTCGATGCTCGACCTGCTCGGCACCGGTCTCGGCGGCTCCGGGTCCGTCGGCGTCGCGACCGTGTGCATGCTCCTGCTCGGCGTGCTCGCCGTGACGACCGACTTCCGCACGGGCGGCATCGTGCCCACGGCGCTCGTCCAGCCGTCGCGCCTGCGCATCCTCGGCGCGAAGGCGGGCGCGACCGCGACCGTCGCGCTCGGCGTCGGCGTCGTCCTCGCCCTACTGGGCGCCCTGGGGCTGCTCGTCGCGATCGTCACGACGCCGGGAGCGGGCCTCGCGCTCGGCCCCGGCGGCGTCCTCGGCGTCTGGGCCCGCGGGCTCGCGGTGCTCGTCCTGCTCGCGTGGCTCGGGCTCGGCATCGGGACGCTCGTGCGCGGCCAGGTGGCGGGCGTCGTCACGGTCGCGGCGCTCGCGCTCGCCGAGCCGATCGTCCGCGGCGCGGTGACGCTCCTGTCCGGCGGCGACTCGGCCGCGGCCGAGTGGCTCCCGCTCGGGCTGGGTGCGCTCGCGTCGACCGGCGGGTCCGCCGCGACGCTCCTCGGCGGCGCGGCACCGCTCGGAGCGCTCGCCGCTCTCGCCGGGCTCGCGGCGTGGGCCGCGCTCCTGCTCGGCGGGGGCGCCGTCAGCCTGCGGCGACGCGACCTCGTCTGACCACAGCCCGTCCGGCTCTCGGCGCGACGACCCGGTCGTCCACAGCCCGGGAGCCGCGCGGCGCCGTCGGCCCGCCCGCCCCGTAGGGTGGGCGGGCCCGACGGCGCACCCCGTCCCCGCACCCGTCGCCCGTTGGAGGAGGACCGTGACCGAGACCCTGCGCCGCGCGCTCGACCGGGCGGGCGTCCGCACCGACACCGGCCGCGACGCCGTGCTGGCCGGTGTCGTCGCCCTCGCGACGGTCGCGCTGTTCCTCGGCATCGAACGCGTCCTCGCGACGGAGGTCGAGGCCACGTTCGGTGCGGGACCGGGCGAGAGCGTGATCAGCCCGGGCGTGCGCGCAGCCGTGCTCGCGCTCGTCGTCGGTCAGGCCGCGGCGCTCGTGCTCCGCCGTCGGGCACCGCTCGTCTGCCTCGCGCTGACGGTCGTCGCGCAGGTCGCGATCACCGCCCTCCTGCCCCCCTACGTCGGGTTCCAGGCCCCGGCGACGCTCGTCGCCGCCTACTCCGCCGGGGCCTACGCCCCCCGCCGCGCGCGGCTCGGGGCGCCGGCGCTCGCGGCGGTCGCGCAGGTCCTGCTCGTCTTCGCGCTCGGCGGGTTCGGCGTCCCCGCCGGGGCCGGGCCCGCGCAGCACACCCTCCAGGTGGGGGGTGCCCTCCTCTCGGCGGTGCTCACGTTCGTGGGCGCGGCGCTCGTCGGCTCGTACGTCGCGACGCGGCGCGAGCTCGTCGCCGAGCTGCGCGACCGCGTGGTGCGCGCCGAGCGCGAGCGCGAGGCGCTCGCCGCGCAGGCCGTGCTCGAGGAGCGCGCCCGCATGGCCCGCGAGCTGCACGACGTCGCGGCGCACCACCTCTCGGGCATCGTCGTGCAGGCGTCCGCGGCGGAACGGCTCGTCGACGCCGACCCGGAGCGCGCCAAGGAGTCGGTCCGCTGGATCCGGTCGCAGGGTCGCGAGACGCTCGACGACCTGCGCCTCGTGGTCGGCATCCTGCGCGGCCGCGACGACGAGGGCGACGCGCGCGAGGCCCCGCAGCCCACGCTCGCCGACCTCCCCGCGCTCCTCGAGACGGCGCGCGCCGCGGGCACGACGGTCACCGTCGAGACCGAGGGCGAGCCCTGGGAGCCCGCACCGACCGCCCAGATCGCCGTGTACCGCGTGCTGCAGGAGGCGCTGGCCAACGCGCGGCGGCACGCGCCCGGAAGGCCGGTCGCGGTGCGGCTCGCGTGGAGCCCGACGGCCGTCGTCGTCACCGCGCGCAACCCCGCCGGTCGCACCGCTCCCCCGCAGGACGCCCGCCCGGGCCACGGCCTCGTGGGGATGCGCGAGCGCGCCGCCGTGCTCGGCGGCACGCTCGACGCACGGCGCACGCCCGACGGCGCGTGGCTCGTCCGGCTGACCGTCCCCCGCGCCCCCGCGCGCGACCCCCGCACCCCCGCCCAGGAGGCCTCGTGACACGCGTCGTGCTGGTGGACGACCAGGCGGTCGTCCGCGCCGGGTTCACCGTCATCCTCGAGAGCGAGGGCCTGGAGGTCGTGGGCGAGGCGTCGAACGGCGCGGACGCCGTCCGGGTCGCGCGCCGCGAACGCCCCGACGTCGTGTGCATGGACGTGCGCATGCCCGGCGGCGACGGCATCACGGCGACGCGCGCGCTCGCCGGGCCCGACGTCGCGGACCCGGTGCCGGTGCTCGTGGTGAGCACGTTCGACCTCGACGACTACGTGTTCGGGGCGCTGGAGGCCGGGGCGAGCGGGTTCCTGCTCAAGGACGCCGAGCCGGAGGTGCTCGTGGACGCCGTCCGGCGCGTCGCGTCGGGCGACGGCCTCGTGGACCAGTCGCTCACCCGGCGCGTGCTCGGCGAGTTCGCGCGCCGTCGTGCCCCGGTGTCGCGGGACGACGACGCGGCCGCGCTCCTCACGCCCCGCGAGCTCGACATCGTGGCGCTGCTGTGCCGGGGGTCGTCGAACGCGGAGATCGCGACGGCGCTCTTCCTCGAGCCGAGCACCGTGAAGTCCCACCTCAGCCGGGCCATGACGAAGACGGGCGCGCGCGACCGCGTGCAGCTCGTCGTGTGGGCGTTCCGGCACGGGATCGTGGACCCCTCGGCCTGACCTCAGCGCACGGGCCGCGGGAGGCCGAACCGCGCGTGCACCGGCGCGGCGACGTGCACGAGCGGCGGGTCCGCGGGCGGCAGCCCGAGGAGGTCGAGCAGGTCGGTGTCGAGGGCGTCGAGCGTGCCGCGCCGCAGGGTCCACGGCTCGTGCACCACGGGGAAGCGCCACAGCCGCCCGGCCCGCACGCCGTACGCGGACCACCGCGCCGTGAGCCACCGCACGAGGCCCGACGCCGCGTCCACCTCCTCGTGGGAGCGCACCTCGGCGTGCAGGGAGAGACCGCGCAGGCCCGCGTGCTCGTGCGGCACGGGCAGAGGTCCGCGGCCCGCGGAGCGGAACCGGTAGCGCACCGCCGACGGCGGCCCCGCCCGGTCGTCGCGTGCGTGCACCGCCGCGCGGGCCGGGTGGTACGGGACGCCCGCCGCGCGCGTCGCGGCGACGAACGCGCGCGACGTCGCCCACAGACCGAGGAACCACACGCCCTCGGCGCCCGCGCGGTCGCGCACGTACACGCGGACGTTGAGCTCGGGGAACGTCGACCACGCGCCCAGGGCGGGCAGCGGCGGGACGCGGACGCCCGCCATCCGGAACGGGACCACCCCGAGCCACGTCGTCCCGTCCACGTGCTGCACGGTGAGGCCGGGCGGGAGCCAGCCCTGCACGACGGCCGGGTCGACGGGCCAGTGCAGGAACGTCAGGGCCTCCCAGCGCTGGGCGTTCACCACGACTCGTGGCCGCCCGAGCGGCGACGCGCCGGGTGCGCGCACGCCCGGACGCTCGGGCGGTCGTGGGGACATGGCCCTACGGTGCGCCCCCGGGCGCACCCTCGCACGAGGTCGGCGGACCGGTCGGCGCGCCGGTCAGAACACCTGGTACAGCGCACCCTGGACGAGCCCGCTCACGAGGCCGAACAGGGCCGACGCGCCGAGCGCCGTACCGGCCGCCGCGAGCCCGGTGCCCGGCTGACGCCGCACGAGCGCGACAGTGCCCGTGACGGTCGCGACGAGCGCGAGCAGGCCCGTCAGCGTGCCGCGCGCGAACTGGAGCAGCCCCACCGCCGTGGGGTCGTACCCGGACGACAGCACGAGCGGGAGCGCCAGCGACGCCAGCCCACCGACGAGCACGGTGACGACACCGGAGACGAACGCCGTGACCGCCAGCGGGGACCGGCGCGCGGGGACGGGAGACGAGGTGCCGTACGCGGCGGTCGGCGACCACGTCTCGGGCCCGGGCTGGGGAGCGCTCATGCGCACATCGTGCCCGAGGAGCGGCACCGGCGACAGGGCCGTCCGGGGGCCGCGCCGCCGGAACCGGCGCTCAGCGGTGGCCCGGCGCGCCGCGCCGGAGGTCCTGGGACTCCTCCGGGTGGTAGACGCACACGTGCAGGGCCCGGGGCCGCACGCTGATGTCGAGGCGCTCGTCCGGCTCGATGACGTCGCCGTCGAGCTGACGGGGCTGCGGCCGGTCGGACACGACGGAGACGTCGCGCCCCCGCACGACCTCGCGGCTCGGCACCCGGCTCTTGCCGCGCACCACGCCCCACAGGAGCTGGAACCAGTGCCGCACGTTGCGCGGCGCGATGATCGCGACCTCGAGCCGGCCGTTGTCGGGCTCGGCGTCCGGGAGGAGGTTCGTCCCCGCCTGGAGCCGCCCGACGTTCCCGACCACGACGGTGCGCGCGCGGCGCCGGCGCGTGCGCCCGTCGACGGTGACCTCGACGTGCATCTCGTCGTCGGCCAGGTGCTTGAGCGCGGAGAAGACGTACGCGACCGACCCGGCGCGGGCCTTGAGCGCCGTCGGCGCGTCCTGCATCATCGCGGCGTCGAGGCCCATGCCGGCCATGATCGCGAACGTCTGGCCGTCGGCCACCCCGACGTCGATGGTGCGCCGGCCGCCGCGCAGCACGAGCCGGATGCCCTCCTCGGCGTCCGACGGGACACCGAGGTTCACCGCGAGCAGGTTCCCCGTGCCGCCCGGCAGGATCGCCAGCGCGGCGTCGGTGCCCGCGAGCCCCTCGACGACGGCGCGGACCGTGCCGTCGCCGCCGCTCACGAACACCACCTCGGCGCCGTCCTCGACGGCCTGGCGCGCCTGCCCCGTCCCCGGGTCCTCGGCCGTCGTCTCGAGCCATGCGGGCTCGGGCCACCCGGCGTCCGTGAGGCGCGTGACGATGAGCTCGCGCAGCGCGTCCAGCCCTTCGACACGGTTCGGGTTGACGATGACCGCGGAGCGGCGCGGGACGTCGTCGGGCCGCCGCTGCGGGGAGGTGGTCGCGGATGTGGTCGTCTCGTCGGTCGGCACGGACCGAGTATGTCCCGGCGGCGCGCTGCCCGCCCGGGCTCCGGCCGATCAGCTCGAAGACGAAAGGGGCGCGGCGGGTGGTGGGGCCGGGCCGCGGCGGCCTAACGCTCCTTGAAGTAGCGGAAGAGGTGCTTCTCTCGCGTGGTGAGCACTGCGGTCTGGGCACCGAGGAGGGCACCGACCGCTCCGGTGGCCAGGGACCGAGCGCCGGTGGCCCAGGTCTCGATGCCGGAGTCGGGGTTGCCCCAGGCGGCGACCCACCACAGCGCGGTGGCCGCGACCGTGGTGGCGGCGAGTGCCCAGGCGAGCGTCTCGAGCAGGGCCTTCCAGGCGAGCGCGGGTCGTGGGACGCGGGCGTGCAGGGCGGCGGCGAGCTCGAGTCGACGGGAGCGGATCGCGGTGTAACCCAAGGCGATCCCGACGACGAGCGCGGCGACCGGGGCGTGCCGGGTCAGGCGCTCGGCGAGCAGGGCCGGCGCGTCGTAGTTGCCGCCGAGACGAGCGTTGAGCTGGCCCTGGGTGGGCTTGGTCTCACCGGACGGGTCGGGCACGAGAGCGGTGCGTAGGTAGGTGGCCGTAGTCGCGTCGGCGGGCCAGATCTCGGCCCAGCACGCGTCGAAGGGCCCGGTTGCCGGTACCGGGGTGAGCAGGGTGTAGCCGAGGGTGCGGGCCCGCCCGTCGTCGGGGTAGGGGTAGACGCCCGCGACGACGGCCGTCCCCGTAGTGGTCGCGACCTTGTCGTCGGCGCGGATGCCGAGCGCCTCCGCGAGATCGCTCGCCAGCCACACGCCGGAGGCGGTCGTGGCCGACGGGTCGAGCACGCGCGCCAGGCCGGGAGTGATCTCGAAGGTGGAGAGCTCTGACCCCGGGAGGTTGAGAGCGCGCGCCGGCTCGCCCGCACGCAGCGCACCGGCGGCGCGCACCCCGGTGATCTGGGTCAGCGCCTCGCACCGCGCCGCGTCCACGTGCTCGGGCGACTCGAGCACCTGCACGCTCGCGCCGGCGTCGCGGAAGTCCTGCGCGCCGCGCACGACGTCGACCACCGCACGCACATCCACGGCGGCGAGCACGCCGACGGCGAGCAGCAGGACGACGGCGTACGTCGCCGCGCGCGTCGTGCCGGTCAGGACGTCGCGCCATGCCTCGGAGATCACCGACCCGGCCCGCATCGACCGACGACGACGCGGCGGGGTCTCGTCGTGTTGCCCGGCGGGCGGGGAGCCAGGCAGGGTCGTGCGCGCTGCCGTCGCTCTGGGCGGGGTCACGGTCACCGCGCGCCTCGGGCCCGTTGCCCCGCGAGGCTGAACGCCTCCTCCTGGTAGTCCGCGAGGTCCACGATGCGGGTGCACGCGTCGCGCGTGTGCGGGTCGTGCGTCGCGACGACGACGATCGAGGACTGCTGCGCGATCCCCGCGATGACATCGTTCACTGTCGCGGAGGTCGCGAGGTCGAGCTGCGCGGTCGGCTCGTCAACGAGCAGCAGGTCCGGAGCGATCGCGACCGCACGCGCGAGCATGAGCCGCTGCGCCTCCCCGCCCGACAGCGCCCGGAACGGCCGCCTCGCGACCGGTACGAGCGCGAACCGGTCCAGGACTTCCAGCGCCTCGGTCTCCGCGTCGCGGCGTCGTGCCCCCCGCGCCAGCAGCGGCAGCACCACATGGTCCAGGGCCGCCCGCCTCGCCACGCCGTGCGGATTCTGGAACACCCATCCCGTGTGGTCGACCCCGACCCGTTCGATCGTGCCCGCCCGAGGCGTCACCCAACCCGCGAGCAGGCTGAGCAGCGTGGACTTGCCCGAGCCCGACGGCCCGACCAGCCCCACGACCTCCCCTGGTCGCAGCAGCATGTTCAAGCCCGCGAACAGGGTGCCCGTGCCGTCGAACGCGTGAGACAACCCGAACGTCTGCACGTACTTGGCTCCCGGCGCTCCCGTGAGGGCGCTCGCCTGCCTCGCTCTGCGCGGCCTCATGCGCACGACGACTGCCCTTGCTGCGGCGTGAGGTCGACGACGGACGGCGCCGCACCGTCGAACGTCACCAACGTCTGCCCTAGGGACGACGACACCACCGTCACCGGCCGGGCCACACCGTCTCCCACCACGCACCCCGAGGTACCCGACAGCGCGAACAGCGCACCTGGGGGCACCACCGCCACGTCCAGCGGTTCGGCCAGCACATACTCCAGCATCACCGGCTCCGAGCCCTCCGAGCGCTGCCACGCCACGAGCTCCGGGCCGCGTTGCACCTCCTCCAGGAACGTCGGGTCCGTCACCACGCCCCCCTCGCCCACCGGTGCGGTCAGCTCTCCGTACCGCACCACCCGCGCACCCGGGGCGCCGTCCGTAGCCGAGTCAGCGAGCCGCAACGACGACAGCGCGCCCGCAACGGTCACGAACGGCTCGTCGCCCGCGACCGCGCCCAACGGCGCCCCGCACTCCTTCACCGCCACCGACGGCGCCGGCAACCACAGCACGGACGCCGCCGGAAGGTCACCCGACGGCTTCGCGACTCCCGCATCCCTGAACAGGCGCGTCACCGCCGTCTTCGTCGCGTTCCCGTACTCCGCGTCCGCACGAACAGGGAACCCGATCCGCGCAAGCTCGGCCTGGAGCGCATGCACATCATCACCCTTCGCGCCCGGGGCGAGGTCGCGCCACAGCGGGACCGACGTCGCCAGCGCCAGCACCGGCCGGTCGTCGATCGTCGCGGGGCTCGACCCCGACTCGATCACCCCGCCCGGCACGCACGACGACGCCGTCACCCGCCCCGAGTCCGCCAACGACAGCGGTGACTCCTGCGCGACCTGCGGCGTCACCTTGACCCGCCGTGCGTCGTCGAACACCTGCGACGACACCGGCGCAGTAGCCACCGCCTCCGGTGACCGTACGCTGTGCGGGACACGCTCCGGCGCCAGGACCACACCTGCGGCCACGCCAGCCGCAAGAAGCGTCGCCACGCCCAGCATGATCGTGGCCACCGCGACGCCGGGCCCGTCACTCTTGCTCACCGTGATCACCCCTGCATTCCTTCGAACCCAGACACTCCGAGAGGTTCCCTGCCTGGATCAGTCCTTCGCGAGATCGACGACCAGCGAGCGGTCGCGGTCCATCACCACGACGACGGGACCACGCGAGCCGACCGAGCGATCGGCAAGGTCCACGACCTTCCCGAGTGCTTCGTCGGGCGTCGGCTCGACAATGCACTCCGGTTCCGAGTCGGCGTCGAAGACATAGGTCCATCCGCGTTCCGGCACGCCCCCGCACGAGCCCACAAACTCATAGACGACGAACACGGGCCTCTCCAAGGCCTGCCCCCACTCACGGGAGAAACCGATCGGGACATCGTTGAGCGCCTCGTCGAGCACCCGATCTCGGACGACCCCGTCCGAGGCAAAGCCCTCGGGCAGATCGACCGTCCGAACATCTGCGGCGTCCTCGAGCTCACGGCTCTCCTCGGGCGTCAGGGGAGGAACCGCCGGACGAGCCGTGCACGCGCCCCCGGACGCGACGGCACACGCGACGAGCAGCGATACCGCGGCACGGCGGGCACCTCTTCTCACGAATCCGGATTCCTCATGCAGCGAACTTCCCACGCATCCGGCTCAAGCCCGTCGAAAGCCCCCTCATCAATCTCCCTGACGATGTCGTCGGCCGAGTAGTCGGCCCCTCGCACGCCATGCCGGACCATGCACTCCGCGGCGGCGGTGTTCACGTCCTCGTCCTGAGGGTTCCCGAGGACAGCCGCATAGAGAGGCTCGATGAGCGCGGTCGTCCCCGTCTCGCACTCTGCGAGGACCGAATCCGCGCCTCGGGACTCCGCCTCGTCCTCGAACGGTCCGAGCCGATACCGGTCACCAAGAGCTTCCACCGGGACGCCACGGTCTTCCAAGCACGCGACGAGTCGGCTCCGAGCCTCGACCATCTCCGCGTCCGAGATGGTTCCGTCGCGCAGCACGCCCCGTTCAAAATCGGACGTCGATGCCTCGTATGCAGCATCGAACTCGGCTGCGTACGGGCTCTCCTGCCCGGCATTCTGAGAACAGCCAGACAGGAGAGCAACCGCAACGACGACGGTCGACAACCATCGTCTCGGCACCGTCATACGATCACGGAACCTTCCACCCGCTGGTCTGGTTGCGGTCCCACACCTGACCGTAGTTCGCAACCCTCCAGGACGACGGGTAGTGACTCGTCTCGGACCATGTGTGCCAGTAGGCGATGTCCTGGAACACCGCACCGTTGGTGGTGCGGTAGTCGAACCGCGCCCGTGTCAGTCCGCAGTTTCCGCGAAAGGACTCGGTGTACGTCGCCCAGTCGTAGATCTGGAAGTGGCAGCCGTTGATCCCGGGTGTCGCCGCGGCTGTGACAGGAACTGTCACGACCGTCCCGATCACGAAAGCTGACGCCGCAATGGTTGAGATCAATCTTCGCTTCATCGCGATTTCCCCTGTCTTGCCGCCCCCCCCCTGAGCGGCTGGCATGAGGATCGCACAGTCGTACGGGTGCCGCAAGGTCTAAATCTGAGGTGGTAACAAAAATCGTCGCGGCCACGTTCCTCCGCAACGTCGCACGAGACAGAGCGACTCCGCGGACCGCGTCTCCGCCAATCGACGAGCGTGTCCGCAGAGTGATCGTCGTGACGGACTGCTGCCTTAGCGAACGCGCGAACCGCGGTGCAGCTGCGTCCCGACGGCGGTCTGAGGCGAAGTTCCGGACGGTCATCCCGGGCACCCGGCCGCACCCGCTCCTCAAGACCCTCGAAACCGCGGCCCGGGCCGCAGGGCAGACACGGCCCGACCACGCCCCGGGCCACGTGCCGACCGTTCGACGACGGCACGTGGCGCGGGGTCAGCCGAGCGGGACGTCAGGCCGTGAGGATCTCCGTGCCGAGGGTCAGGCCCTGACCCTCGGGGTCGCGGTCGACCCGGACGACGTCACCGTCAGCGACGTCGCCCGAGAGCAGCATCCGCGCGAGGCGGTCGCCGATCTCGCGCTGCACGAGGCGGCGCAGCGGGCGCGCCCCGTACGCCGGGTCGAAGCCCTCGAGCGCGAGCCACTCGCGGGCGGCCGTCGTCACGTCGAGCGTGATGCGCCGGTCCGCGAGGCGCCGGCCGAGCGCGGCGACCTGGATGTCGACGATCCGACCGAGCTCCTCGATCGTCAGCGGCTCGAACACGATGACGTCGTCGAGCCGGTTGAGGAACTCGGGCTTGAAGGACGCCCGCACCGTGCTCATGACGGCCTCGCGCTTCTCCGCGTCGTCGAGCATCGGGTCCACGAGGAACTGCGAGCCGAGGTTCGACGTCAGCACGAGGATGACGTTGCGGAAGTCGACCGTGCGGCCCTGGCCGTCGGTGAGACGGCCGTCGTCGAGCACCTGCAGCAGGATGTCGAAGACCTCGGGGTGCGCCTTCTCGACCTCGTCGAGCAGCACGACCGAGTACGGCCGACGCCGGACGGCCTCGGTGAGCTGGCCGCCCTCCTCGTAGCCGACGTACCCCGGGGGCGCGCCGACGAGCCGGGCGACCGAGTGCTTCTCGGAGTACTCGGACATGTCGATGCGCACCATGGCGCGCTCGTCGTCGAAGAGGAAGTCGGCGAGCGACTTCGCGAGCTCCGTCTTGCCGACGCCCGTGGGGCCGAGGAAGAGGAACGAGCCCGTGGGCCGGTCCGGGTCGGCGACGCCCGCGCGCGAGCGGCGGACGGCGTCGGACACCGAGCGGACGGCGGCCTGCTGGCCGATGAGGCGCTCGCCGATGACCTCCTCCATGTGCAGGAGCTTCTCGCTCTCGCCCTGGAGCATGCGGCCGGCGGGGATGCCCGTCCACGCGGACACGACCTCCGCGATCTCGTCGGCGCCGACCTTGTCCGCGATCATCGGCGCGGCCTCGGGGCCGGACGCGGCGAACGCGTCGTCGGCCTGCTCGGCCGCCTCGGCCTCGTCGAGCTCGCGCTGGACCTGCGGGATCTCGCCGTACTGCAGCCGGCCCGCGGTCTCGAGGTCGCCCTCGCGGATCGCGCGCTCGACCTGGACGCGCAGCTCGTCGAGCTTGGCGCGCAGGTCACCCACGCGGTTGTGGCCCGCCTTCTCGGCCTCCCACCGCGCGGTGAGCGCGGCGAGCTCCTCACGACGGTCCGCGAGGTCGGCGCGCAGCTTCTCGAGCCGTTCGAGCGACGCGGGGTCCGTCGACTCGGAGAGCACGACCTCCTCCATCTCGAGGCGCGTGACGGCGCGTTGGAGCTCGTCGATCTCGATCGGCGAGGAGTCGAGCTCCATGCGCAGCCGCGACGCCGCCTCGTCGACGAGGTCGATCGCCTTGTCCGGGAGCTGGCGGCCGGTGATGTAGCGGTCGGAGAGCGACGCCGCCGCGACGAGCGCCGAGTCGGCGATCGTCACCTTGTGGTGCGCCTCGTACCGCTCCTTGAGGCCGCGCAGGATCGCGACCGTGTCCTCGACGGAGGGCTCCCCGACGAACACCTGCTGGAACCGGCGCTCGAGCGCGGGGTCCTTCTCGATGTACTCGCGGTACTCGTCGAGCGTGGTCGCGCCGACGAGGCGCAGCTCGCCGCGCGCGAGCATCGGCTTGAGCATGTTGCCCGCGTCCATGGCGCCCTCGCCGCCCGCGCCCGCCCCGACGACCGTGTGCAGCTCGTCGATGAACGTGACGACCTCGCCGTCGGAGGACTTGATCTCCTCCAGGACGGCCTTGAGGCGCTCCTCGAACTCGCCGCGGTACTTCGCGCCCGCGACCATGCTCGCGAGGTCGAGCGACACGAGCCGCTTGCCCTGGAGCGACGTCGGGACGTCGCCCGCGACGATCCGCTGCGCGAGGCCCTCGACGACGGCCGTCTTGCCGACGCCCGGCTCGCCGATGAGCACCGGGTTGTTCTTGGTGCGGCGGCTGAGCACCTGCACGACGCGCCGGATCTCGGAGTCGCGCCCGATGACGGGGTCGAGCTTGCCCTCGGCGGCGCGCGCCGTGAGGTCGGTCCCGTACTGCTCGAGCGCCTTGTACGTGCCCTCGGGGTTGGGGCTCGTCACGCGCGCGCTGCCCCGGACGGCAGGCAGCGCCGAGCGCAGGGCTTCCGCCGTGGCGCCGGCCTGCTGGAGGATCGTCGCGGCCTGCGACGACCCGGCCGCGATCCCGAGGAGCAGGTGCTCCGTCGAGACGTACTCGTCGCCGAGCGCCTGGGCCTCCTTCGCGGCGGCGTCGAGCGCCGCGGACGTGGCGCGCGACGGCGTCGGCTGCGCGACGGCCGAGCCGCTCGCGGTGGGCAGCGCGACGAGCGCCGCGCGCACCTTCTGCCCGACGGCCTGCTTGTCCGCGCCGACGGCGTCGAGGAGCCCGACGGCGACGCCGCCCTCCTGCGTGAGCAGCGCGGCCAGGAGGTGGGTCGGCTCGAGCTGGGGGTTACCGGCGGCCGACGCGGTCTGGATCGCCTCGCCGATCGCCTGCTGCGACATCGTGGTGAACTTCGTTTCCATAGGTGCTCCGTGTGATGCTCGAAATGATGGTCTGACCAGTGGAACGACTCCTAAGTTGAGTGTATTCCGCTCAACTTCGATCGGCACCCCCGTGCGGCCTCCGTCCGTACTCCGCGCCCCCGGAGCGGATGAAGTCCGGCCGCATTCCGTCTCAAAACGGCATCGACCCTCGCCCCGGGCGACGATCCGCGACATGCTGGGCGGGTGAACTCCTCACCCTTGCGCAGACGACTCGGCCTCGGTGCCCTCCTCGCCACCCTCGCACTGTTCCTCACGGGGTGCATGAGGATGGACATGGCCATCACCCTCAACGAGGACGACACGTTCGACGGCAGCGTCGTCATGGCGTTCTCCGACGAGGTCGCCAAGTCGATGGGGTCGGACCCCCAGGAGCTCTGGGACCAGATGGGCTCCGAGATGGAGTCCGAGATGCCGGAGGGCGCGACGCAGGAGCCCTACGCGCAGGACGGCTACACCGGCACCAAGATCACCTACGCCGACCAGCCGATCGCGCAGCTCGACACCGGCGCCGCCGACTCGATCTCCGTCACCCGCGAGGGCGACGACTACGTCGTGAGCGGCTCGATGGACATGACGGGCGAGGAGTTCAACCCGGACACGGGTGACGCGGCGGCCGACGAGATGTCGCGGCAGATGATGGAGGGTCTCGACATCAAGATCGCCATCACGTTCCCCGGCGAGGTGGCGGAGTCCAACGGCGAGGTCGACGGCAACACCGTGACGTGGACCCCGGTGGTCGGCGAGGCCAACGAGATGACGGCGCGCGGCTCGGCCCTGCCCGGCGGCTCCGCGGGCTCGGGCTCGGGCTCCGACGAGGGCACGGACGAGGGGAGCGACGACGGCGCGACCGCGCCCGACGCCGACAGCTCCGACGCGTCCGGCTCGTCGGCGTGGATCTGGTTCCTGGTCGGCGGCCTCGTGCTGCTCGGCATCATCGGCCTCGTGCTGTGGCTCGTGCTGCGCTCCAAGCCCGGCACGCAGGACGGCCAGAGCACCGGCTTCTCGCAGGGCGGGTACCCCGGCCAGCCGGGCCAGCCCGGCCAGCAGGGCGTCTACGGCGCCCCGGGGCAGTACCCGGGCCAGCCCGGCCAGCCGGGCCAGCACCCCGGCCAGCCCTACCCGGGCCAGCCCGGCCAGCAGGGCCAGTACCCCGCTCAGGGCCAGTACCCGGGCCAGTACGGCCAGCCCGGCGCGCACCCCGGCCAGCAGGGCCAGTACCCGGGTCAGCCCGGCCAGCCGCAGGGCTACGGGACGCCGTCCGGCCCGGGCCAGCAGGGTGGCCCGTACGGCGGCCAGCCGCCGGCACCGCCGCAGCAGGGCGGCTACCCGGGCGCCGCGCCGTTCGCACCCCCCGGCGCGCCGCACCCGCAGTCGTCCCCGACGACGCCGCTGCCCGCGCAGCCGCCCGTCGCGCCGGGCGCGACCCAGCCGCTGCCGCCGCACCAGCCGCCGGCACCGACCCAGCCGCTCCCGCCGCAGCCGGGTGCGGGCCAGGACGGCCCGGGCGCGCAGGCCGGTCCCGACGACGAGATCGACGACGCGACACGGCTGCGCCCGCCGACCGACTGAGCGGCCCGCACCCCGCACGACACGACGGCCCGCCCCGGGAGACCGGGGCGGGCCGTCGTGCGTCCGGGACCGCTCAGGACTCGACGGTGACCTCGACGACCTCGCCGACGGCGTCGAGCCGCACGGCGGGCCAGTAGCCGTCGAGGAAGTGCTCGCCGCACGTGTCGGCGAGGTGCACGACCATGCTCCCGTCCTCGTGCCGCTCCACGAGCTCGACGACGAGGTCGTCGCGCGCCTCGGCGAGCTCGTCGGGCGTCGGCTCCCCCTCGCCGAACCGGCGCACGACGGCCTCGACCGCGCGACGCGCGAGCCGCGGGCCGAGGGCGTCGTCCCACAGCGCCTCCGCGGGCACGTAGGCGAGCGCCTCGGCGCCGAGCGCGGGATCGACCTCCTCGAGCGTCGCGGGGCGCCACGACGGGTCGCGGTCCTTGTCGACCACCTGCGCGCGGATCCCCTCGACGAGGTCCGGCTGCGTGTCGACGAACCAGCAGACGAGCCCGTACTCCTGGGCGAGCGCGGCGCGGAGGTCGGGCAGGCCGCGAGCGCTCCGCACGGCCGCGAGCGCGACGGTGACCGCGGTGGGCGACAGCCGTTCGAGCTCGTCCGCCTCCGCACCCGCGCGCTCGTCGCCGTCCGCGGCGGCCGCGCGCAGGCGCGCCACGATCTGAGGCACGGTGTCCGCCGCGTACGCGGCGTCGATCGCGGTCCGGCGCGCGACGAGCCCGGACACCGGCGTCGGGAGAGCGTGCCGCCGCACGACGTCGCGCACGGCCTCGACGTCGAGCGGGTCGACGCCCGCGCTCGCGAGCGCGGCGAGGTCCGCGCCGAGCACGGGCAGCCGTTCGCTCGGCACGTAGTGGTCGGCGAGCCCGGCGTGGATCGCATCGGCGGCGTCCATCGTCACCGCGCCCAGCGCGAGCATCTCCCCCAGCCGCCCGGGCGCGCGGGCGAGGAGCCACGACCCGCCGACGTCGGGCGTGAAGCCGATCCGCGTCTCGGGCATCGCGACGCGCGAGCGCTCGGTGACGACGCGGACCGGCGCGTGGGCCGCGAGGCCGACGCCGCCGCCCATCGTGATGCCGTCCATGATCGTCACGACGGGCACGGGCAGCTCCGCGAGCGCCGCGTCGACCGCGTACTCGCGCCGGAAGTACCGGCGCGCGTCGGCCTGCCGCCCGGCGACGACCGACGCGTGCAGCTCGCGGATGTCGCCGCCCGCGCACAGGCCGCGGTCGCCCGCGCCGTCGAGCAGCACGAGCCGCACGGTCGGGTCGACGCGCCACTCGTCCAGCACGTCGGCGATCTCGCCGAGCATCGAGTACCCGAGCGCGTTGAGCGCGCGGGGCCGGTCCAGGGTGAGGTGCCCGACGCCGTCGTCGACGCGGGCGAGGATCTCGCTCGTCATCCGCGTCACGCTACCGCCCGTCGGCGGCCGCGGGCGCGCACGACGTGGGACCCTGGCACGGCAGAGGGGTCGGGCCGGCGGTGCCGGGAGCAGCGAGGAGGCGGCGGTGGACGAGGCGACGCGGACGGACGGGACCTGGCGGCCCGACGTGCTGGGCGGGGACTGGGTCGCGCGCGACCTCGACCTCCCGGACGGCGCGGTGGCGACCCTGGTGCGGCGCGACGCCGCGGCGCCCGCGGGCGACCGGCCCGCGGTGCTGTACGTGCACGGGTTCATCGACTACTTCTTCCAGACGCACGTCGCGGAGGCGGTCGAGGCGCGCGGGTACCGGTTCTACGCCGTCGACCTGCGCGGCTACGGGCGCTCGATCGGTCGCGGCACCGGCGCGCCGTCGCGGCCCGACGACGACCCGAACTTCGTCACCGACCTCGCCGTCTACGCCCAGGACCTCGACGCGGCGGCGCGCGCGGTGCGCGCCGAGGGCCACGACCGGCTCGTGGTGCTCGGGCACTCGACGGGGGGCCTCCTCGCGAGCCTGTGGGCCGACGCGCGGCCCGGGCGGCTCGCGGCGCTCGTGCTCAACAGCCCGTGGTTCGACCTCAACAAGCCGTGGGTGTTCCGCGGCCCGGTGACGTGGGTGGTCGACGTCGTCGGGCGGGTCGCTCCGCGGCTCGTCGTCGGCGGGCTCGACCCGCACTGGGCGGAGGCGCTGCACGCGAGCACCGGCGGCGAGTGGGACTTCGACCTCGCGTGGAAGCCGATCGAGGGGTTCCCCGTGCGCGCCGGGTTCCTGCGGGCGGTGCGCCGCGGCCACGCCCGCGTCGCGCGCGGGCTGCACGTCGACTGCCCGGTGCTCGTGCTCGCGTCCGCGCGCAGCGGCCCGGCGTCGGGCTGGCACGACGCCCTGCTCACGACCGACAGCGTGCTCGACGTCCGGCACATCACGTCGCGCGCCGAGCGGCTGGGCGACGACGTCACGGTCGTCACGGTCGAGGGCGGCGCGCACGACCTCGCGCTCTCCCCCGAGCCCGCCCGGTCGACGTACCTGCGCGAGGTCCTCGACTGGCTCGACGCCCGGGTCTGACGCCGCCCACCGCCATGTCCGAATCCCGCTAGCCAGGGCGTGGTCCGGCGGGTGAGGATCGAGTCATGACGACGACCCTCGCGACGCCCCCGGCGACCACGGACCCCGTGTTCGCCGAGCGCTACCGCGCCATCGCGTCGCGCGACCGCCGCTTCGACGGGCAGTTCATCACCGCCGTGAGCAGCACCGGCATCTACTGCCGGCCGTCGTGCCCGGCGCGGACCCCGAAGCCCGAGAACGTCACCTTCTACCTCACCTCGGCCGCCGCCCACGAGGCCGGCTACCGCGCGTGCAAGCGCTGCCTCCCGGAGGCGGTGCCGGGCACGCCGAGCTGGGACCTCGGGCACGACCTGTCCGCCCGGGCCATGCGGCTCGTCGCGGACGGCGTCGTGGACCGCGAGGGCGTCGACGGCCTCGCCGCCCGCCTCGGCTACTCGGCCCGGCACGTGCACCGCGTGCTCGTCGCGGAGCTCGGCGCCGGTCCGGTCGCGCTCGCCCGTGCGCTGCGCGCCCAGACGGCGCGCGCCCTGCTCACCGGGACCGACCTGCGGCTGGCCGACGTCGCGTTCGCCGCCGGCTTCGGCAGCGTGCGCCAGTTCAACGACACGATCGCCGAGGTCTTCGACACGACGCCGGGCGAGCTGCGCCGTCGGGCCCGGCCCGACCGGGCGACGTCGACCGGCGACCCCGGCTCGCGCGCCGAGACCGCCGGGTCCCCCGCGGACGACGGCGGCGCCACCGGCGTGCTCGACCTGACCCTCCCGCTGCGCGAGCCGTTCGACGCCCACGGCGTGTTCGCGTTCCTCGCGGCGCGTGCCGTGGACGGGGTCGAGGTCGTCGACCTCGACGGCCCGCTGCTCTCCTACGCGCGCACGCTCACGCTGCCGCACGGGCCGGGCGCCTTCCGGGCCACCTACGGGCCGCCGCCCGGGACCCGACGGCGCCCGCCGCGCTTCCACGTGGAGCTCGAGCTGTCGTCCGTGGCCGACCTCCCGGCGGCGATCGCGCGCGTCCGGCGGCTGTTCGACCTCGACGCCGACCCCGCGGCCGTCGACGCGGCCCTCGCCGCGGACCCGGCGCTCGCCGCGTCGGTCCATGCGGTCCCGGGGATCCGCGTCCCGGGGGCGGCGGACGCCGCCGAGATCCTCGTGCGCGCGCTCGTCGGGCAGCAGATCTCGGTCGCGGCCGCGCGGACGCACCTGTCGCGGCTCGCCGTCGCGCTCGGGACGCCGTTCGCGTCGCGGTTCGGCCCGACGCGCCTGTTCCCGACGCCCGCGCAGCTCGCCGCCGGGGGCTCGGACCACCTGCGCGGCCCCGCCCGGCGCACGGCGGCGGTGCTCGGCGTCGCGCACGCGCTCGCCGACGGGTCGCTCGCCCTCTCCCCGGCCGACGACCCCGCGGCCCAGCGCACGGCGCTCGAGGCGATGCCCGGCGTCGGGCCGTGGACGTCCGGGTACGTGGCGATGCGCGTGCTGCACGACCCCGACGTCCTGCTCGACGGCGATCTCGCCCTCCGCGCGGGTGCCGCCGCGCTCGGCCTGCCCGACGACCGCCGCGCGCTCGCCGCCCGCGCCGAGCGCTGGGCGCCGTGGCGCTCGTACGCCGCGATGCACCTCTGGCGCGCCTCCGCGCCTGCCCCGACCCCTCCGAAGGAGACCCCGTGACCACCGCACCCGCTCCCACCACCACCGCGACGGCAGGCACGAGCCCGGCCGTCACCACCACGCTCACCACGCCCGACGGTCCGTTCACGGTCGTCGTCGACGCCGCCGGCGCGGTCCTCGCGTCCGGCTGGACCGACGACGCCACGTCGCTCGTCGCCCTCGTGCACCCCGGGCTGCGCCCCGCGGAGGTGACCCCGGTGCCCGACGACGACCCCGCCGTCGCGACCGCCGTCGCTGCGGTCCGGGCCTACTACGCGGGCGACGTGCGGGCGATCGACGCCGTGCCGGTCCGACAGGCCTCGGGACCTTACCGCGCGCACGCGTGGGACGTGCTGCGCACGGTCGAGCCCGGTGACCCGGTGACCTACACCCGGTACGCCGAGCTGTCGGGTCGGCCCGCCGCCGTCCGTGCCGCCGCGGGCGCCTGCGCGATGAACGCGGCGGCCCTGTTCGTGCCCTGCCACCGCGTGCTGCGCACGGACGGCAGCCTCGGCGGCTTCCGCTACGGCCTGGACGTCAAGCGCAGCCTCCTCGACCGCGAGGCCCGGGCGACCGCGTCGGCGCCGGTGCGCTGAGGCCGCCGAGGACGGACCGACGGCCCGGTCTCACGCCGCCGGAGCGCGCGCCGGCTCCGCCGCCGCGAGCGTGAACCGGGCCCCGAGCGTCGCCGCCGCCACCACCCCGGCGGCGGCGACGAGCACGACGTCCTTGAGCACGTACTGGCCCATGAGGGTCATGCCGTCGCCGAACAGGTCGCCCGGGAAGAGCGCGACCGGCGAGAGGACCCCCGCGAGCGTGACGGCGAGCACGACGAGCCCGGCACGCAGCGCGCGGCCGGTGAGGAGCGCGAGCCCGACCGCCGTCTCGACGACCGCCGTGAGGACTACCGCGGCGGTGCCGTCGACCAGGCCGAAGGTGAGCGCCTCGACCGTCCGGCGCACGATGTGCTCCGCCGGGCTCGCCCCCGGGAAGAACTTGAGGACCCCGAAGCCGAGGAAGACGAGGCCGAGGGCGACCCGCAGCGCCGGCACGGACCAGTCGGCGAGGCGCTCGCAGAGACCCTCGCGGAGCCGCCGGGCAGCAGCACGCCGAGGCCCCTCCGCAGCGGGGGCGGGGGTGGACGGGGACGGTGCGGCGGGTCCGGTGGATCCGGTGGGGGCCATTCTGAGCTCCTCGTCGAGCAGTAGCGTTCCACTTTCCGGCGATAAGATAGCGGACCTGCGATATTCACCGCGCGCAGGCCCGCTCCCGCGAGACGGGGGACGGGCCGCGCCCGCCGCCGAGAGGGGCCGGGGATCAGCCCCAGCCGAAGACCTGCGTCCAGGCCCCGTTCGCGTGCCCGACGCCGATCTCCCGCAGACCGCAGTTGAGGATGTTCGCGCGATGGCCGGGCGAGTCCATCCACCCGCGCACGACGTCCTGCGCGGTCCGGTAGCCCTTCGCGACGTTCTCGGCGCCCGGGTTCGGGTAGCCCTGCGCGTGGGCCCGGTCCCACGGCGACCGGCCGTCGAGGCTCGTGTGGTCCATGTACCCCTGGGCGTCCATGTCCTCGCTGTGGAGCTGCGCCGCAGCGGTGAGCCGGTCGTCGACGGCGAGCGGCTCGCACCCGGCGGCGGCCCGCTCCGCGTTCGTCAGCTCGACGACCGCCGCGCCCTCCGCCGTGATGGCCCCGGGACCCGCTCCGCCCGGCGCGGCCGCTCCGGCGGCCGTCGTGGTGCCGGCGGCAGGAGCCGCCGCGTCCGCCGGTGCGGTGCCGGGTGCCGGGTCCGTCGCGGTGGCGTCGTCCGGGCCGGCGGGGTCCGCCTCGCCCGCGAGCGGCACGTCCTCCGGGGTGCCCGTCGGCGCCGGGTCGGCGGGAGGCGCCTCGTCCGCCGCGGGCGCGGGCGAGGTCTCGGAGCCGGTGGGGGCGTCGTCGGCCCCGGGCGCTCCCGGCGCGGTGGGGACGTCCGAGGGGAGGTCGTCGCGCGCGTCGGCCAGGGTGCGCGACGCGCGGTCGTCGCGCGGGTCCCGGCCCGCGAGCCACTCCTGCGGAGAGGTTCCCTGCCACGGGAGCGCCGCGACGACGGGGCCGAACGGTCCCGCGTGCTCGGGACGGACCTCGCCCGTCACCGTGGCGGCCGTGAGCCCGAGCGCCGGGCCCAGCAGCAGGGCGGCCACGACGCCCGTCGTCACCGCGACGCGCGGGCCGGACCGCAGGTGCCGGGCGAACGGGCCGCCGCGCCGTCGTGCGGGCGCGGAGGACGACGGGGGCACGGGAGACGGCGCGGGCGCCGCCCCGGCCGAGCGGTGCCGGGGCGTGCGCTGCGAGACCATCGCTCGACCCTACCCATCGGGCGCGCGGATGTGTACCGCTTCGTCCGTTCTGCGCCCGGTCGACGGCCGGATCGAGGGCCGGATCGAGGGCCGGATCGACGGCAAGATCGACGGCCGGGTCGACCGCGAGGTCAGACGATCGACGGCTCCTCCGGGGCGGAGACCGTGAACACCGCGCCCGCGATGAGCGGCACGGACGTCACCCGACGCTCGAGCTCGTCGAGCCGACGGGCGACGGACGTCTCCGACTCGTCCCCGCGCAGGTCCACGCTCGCCACGAGGTACAGCGCGCGCGGCCCGACGTACTCGAGCCGCAGGTACGTGACACGCTCGACCTCGGGCAGGTCGCGGATCCCCGTCAGCACCGCGGCGCGCGTCGCGGGCATCGCCGCCTCCCCGACGAGGAACCGCCGGTTGCGATCGATGAGCACCACGGACACCACCGCGAGGACGAGTCCGACGACGATCGACCCGACGGCGTCGGGCACGGGCGACCCGGTGAGCTGGTGCGCCAGGACGCCCGCGAACGCCACCACGAGGCCGATCAGCGCGGCGGCGTCCTCCGCGTAGACCGCGCGCAGCGTCGGGTCCGACGTGACGAGCACGTGGTGCAGGGTGTCGCGGTCCGCCGCCCGCGCCTCGGCCCGCGCCTGCCGCCGCGCGCGCAGGAACGACACGCCCTCGAGCACGAACGCCAGGGCGAGGACCGCGTAGGCGACGACGTAGTTGTCCGCCGGCTCGGGGTGCACCAGCTCCTGGATGCCGTGCGTGATCGACACCCCCGCGCCGACGGCGAACAGCCCGATCGCCGCGAACATCGACCAGACGTACGCCTCGCGGCCGAACCCGAGGGGGTGCTCGGTGTCCGCCGGGCGGCGCGAGCGCCGGTCGGCGACGAGGAGGAAGATCTCGTTGCCCGTGTCCGCCCACGAGTGGACCGCCTCCGCGAGCATCGACGCCGAGCCGGTGACGGTCGCGGCGACCGTCTTCGCGCCCGCGATGAGCGCGTTCGCGAGGAACGCGACGATCACGGTGACGGTGCTGTCGCCGCCGCCCTCCGGTCGCGCGACGCGCGGGTTGCGCGACTCCGGCTGCGGCGGGGCGGGCGTGGGGGCGTCGGGCATGCTGCCGGTCTACCAGCCGCGTGCACGACCCGCGCGCGGAGGCCGGGCGCGCCCGGGCCGGGCGCGCAGGCCGGGCACCAGGTCCGGCACCGCACGCGCCGCGAGGCGACGTCAGCGCGCCGGGCCCTCCGCCCCGGCGGCACGACCCGCGCCGCCGGACCCGGGCTCGCCCGCGCCGTCCGGTCCGGGGTCGCTCGTGTCGGCGAGCTCGACGTCGCCGGTCGCACCCGGCTCGCCGTGCCGGTCCGTGTCGTCGTGCTCGCCCGTGTCCTCGCGCTCCGCAGCCTCCTGGTCGCGCGTGAGCTCGTCGACGACGAGCAGGTCCGTCCGGACCTTGCCCGTGCGGTACCCGGCACGACCGACCATGTGCGCCGCGACGGGCGACGTGAGGAGCTGGAACACGACGACGAGGAACAGCGTCGCGACGGCACCCCACGAGCGCAGCCGCAGGCTCAGGCCTGCGAGCACGAGGATCAGCCCGAGGACCTGGGGCTTCGTCGCGGCGTGCATGCGCGCCAGGAGGTCGGGGAACCGCACGACGCCGACGCCCGCGGCGAACGCGAGGAACGCGCCGCACAGGAGGAAGACGGCGGAGACGACGTCGGCGACGGTGTCCCACAGGCCGGTGGTCGGGTCCATCAGCGCACCTCCCCCTCGGGCGCGCCACCGTGGTGCTCGCCGTCGACCGCCGCGTCCCGGTCGGACTCCTCGGCCTCGCGGCGGGCGGCGTCCTCGGCCGCGATCTCCTCGGCCGTGCGGATGCGGCCCTCGTCCTCGGGCTCGACCGACGCGAACCGCGCGATCGTCACCGAGCCCACGAACCCGACGAGCGAGAGCACGACGAGGATCGGGATGGTGTCCGTGCGCCGGGAGAACGCGGCCTCGAGCGCGATGGCCCCGACGAGCGTCGTCGTGAAGACGTCGAGCGCGATCGTGCGGTCGAGCATCGACGGCCCGCGCTCGGCGCGCGCGACGGCGAGGCTGGCTCCCGCGGCGAGCAGCACGGCGCTCACCACGACGATCACGAGGTAGACGGTGTCGCTCATGCCTCGGCCACCTCTCGCGCGGACGGGACGTCGTACAGGCCGGCGGCCCGCAGCTCGTCGTTCGACGCGAACGCGTGCAGCACGCGCGCCTCGAGCGCGAGCGTGTCCTCGCGGATCTTCTCCACGCCGCCCGCGGTCTCGACGTCGAGCACGTGCAGGTAGAGCATCCCCGTGAGGCGGTGCGCCTCGACGACGATCGAGCCGGGGACGAGCGACGACAGCTCGGCCGTGATGGTCAGGTAGATGTCGGACGGGTTCCGCAGGCGCACCCCGACGACGGCGCCGCGCGGCGTGTGCCGGGGGTTCAGCGCGAGGAGGCTCACCTGGAACGACGCGACGACGAGGTCGGAGACGAAGCGCCCGACGAGCACGAGGAACGGCCACGGCCGGAACTTCCCGCGCGCCGCGATCGACGGCAGCGGGAAGAACGTGATGACGGCGAACCCGATGATGACGCCCGCGAGGACGTTGCCCACCGACAGGTCGCCCCAGAGCATGACCCAGACGATCGTCAGCCAGAGGATGGTGCGCCACTGCGTGGTGACGCGGGCGAACCACCCGGACGCGAGCGCGCGGCGGCGGCGGTGCAGGCTCATCCGTCCGCACCCCCGTCCGTCCCGACAGGTTCCGTGCCGACGGGTTCCGTGCCGTCGCTCTCGCCTGTCGCGACCTCGTTCGACTCGCCCTGGCCGCGGTCGGAGTCGCCGGGGAACACGGCGTCGACGTACGTGTGGCCGTCGAGCAGCGTCGCGGCGGCGCGCTCGGTGTACGAGTAGAGCGGGCCGGCGACCACGGTGAGCGCGAGGCCGAACGCGACGAGCGCCGTCGCCGGGCCGACCATCCCGCGCGGGAGGCGCGCGTCCGCGGGGATCTCGACGGGCGCCGTCTGCCAGAAGGCCTTGTTCCAGGCCTTGACGATCGCGTACAGCGTGAGCAGCGACGTCACGACGGACCCCACGACGAGCGCCCACGTGAGCGGCGTGCCCTGCGCGACGCCCTCCTCGAGGAGACCGACCTTGCCGAGGAAGCCCGACAGCGGCGGGATGCCCGCGAGGTTCATCGCCGGGATGAAGAACAGGATCGCCAGACCGGGCGCGAGCTTGGCGAGGCCGCCGAGCCGGTCGAGCGACGTCGAGCCGCCGCGGCGTTCCACGAGGCCGACGACGAGGAACAGCGTCGTCTGCACGGTGATGTGGTGCACCACGTAGAAGATGGCGGCCGCCATGCCCGGCTCGGACGCGAGCGCGATGCCGAAGATCATGTAGCCGATGTGGCTCACGAGCGTGAACGACAGGAGTCGCTTGATGTCGTTCTGCGCGACGGCGCCGAGGATGCCGACGACCATGGTCAGCAGCGCGAGCCACATGAGGACGTCGTCGACGACGCTGTCCTCCGGGAAGAGCAGCGTCTGCGTGCGGATGATCGCGTAGACGCCCACCTTGGTGAGCAGGCCCGCGAAGACGGCCGTGACGGGCGCGGGCGCCGTCGGGTAGGAGTCGGGCAGCCACGCCGACAGCGGGAAGATCGCCGCCTTGATGCCGAACGCGAGCAGCAGCAGGAGCTGGATCGCGAGCGCCGTCCCGGGGTCGATCTCCGCGTACCGCTCCGAGAGCTGGGCGAGGTTGACCGTGCCCGTCGCGGCGTAGGTCAGCGCGATCGCGACGAGGAAGACGATCGACGAGAGCAGCGCCACGACCACGTAGATCGACCCGGCGCGGATGCGCTCGCCCGTGCCGCCGAGCGTGAGGAGCACGTAGCTCGCGGCGAGGAAGATCTCGAACCCGACGTAGAGGTTGAACAGGTCGCCCGAGAGGAACGCGTTGAAGACGCCCGCCGCGAGGACCATGAACGTCGGGTGGTAGATCGCGACCGGCGCCTCCTCGTCGCCGTCCGCCACGCCCTGCGCGAGCGAGTACAGCAGGACGCACAGCATGACGAAGCTCGACACGACGAGCATGAGCGACGAGAGCCGGTCCGCGACGAGGTCGATCCCGACCGGCGCCGCCCAGCCGCCCACGTCGACGACGATCGGGCCCGAGTCGGCCGCGACCAGGAGGCCGACGGCCGCCGCGAGGACGAGCGCGAGCGCGGCCACGGTGATGATCCGCTGCGCGCGCGGGTGGCGCCAGAGGGCGAGCGCGAGACCGGCCGCGACGAGCGGCAGGACCACGGGGAGCGGGACGAGGGCCGCGGCGGTGAGGTTCATCGCGGCTCCTTCCCGTCAGTCCGTCGGTCGTCCGGTCGTGCGTCATCCGGTCGTGCGTCGTCGGGTCGGGCGTGATCGGATCGGGCGTCGGAGGCCTCGGTGCGGCCGTCCGTGGCGTCCCCCGCGTCCTGCCCCGCCGGGCCCGACGGCGGTTCCTCGCCGTCCGTGACCCCGTCGCCGTCGCCGTCGGTCTCGTCGCGGACCTCGGCGGCCTCGTCGTCCAGGGTCGCGCCGCTCTCCTCCGTGTCCGCGTCCTCGAACGCGGGCGCGTTGCGGGCGGCGTGCCGCGCGACGCGGCGGTCCTCGAGGTCGTCCTGCACCTCGTCGTGGCCGTGCAGCTGCCACGAGCGGTAGGCCATCGCGAGCACGAACGCCGTGATGCCGAGCGTGATGACGATCGCCGTGAGGACCATCGCCTGGACGAGCGGGTCGCTCATGTCCTCCTCGGGCGTCGTGCCGATGAGCGGTGCTCCCCCGGCGCGCCCGCCCGCGACGAGGAAGAGCAGGTTGGCGCCGTTCCCCATGAGGATGAACCCGAGCAGGACGCGCGTGAGGCTGCGCTCGAGCAGCAGGTAGACGCCCGCGGCGAACAGCACGCCGATCGCGAGGACGAGGACGACGCTCGGCGCCATGTCGATGGCGTTCACCGGCGGCCACCTCCGATCGAGTCGGGCTCCATGGCCTCGAGCGGCCCCGTGTCCTCGCCGGGCTCGCGGCCCGCGGCGGCGCGTTCCGCGTGCCGGTCGATCTCGGCACCGAGGGTCCGCAGGATGTCGAGGACGAGGCCCACGACGACGAGGAACACGCCGACGTCGAAGAACAGCGACGTCACGAGGTGGATCTCCCCGACGAGCGGGAGCGCGAGGTCGTAGGCCTCGCTGCCGAGCACGTTGCCGGTGAGCAGGAACGCGACGAGCCCCACGCCCGCGGACAGGAACAGGCCCGTCCCGAGGAGCAGGCCGGGGTGGACGGGCGCGGCCTCGCCGAGCTCGTACCGGCCGCCCGCGAGGTACCGCACGATGAGCGCGATGCCGACGACGAGGCCTGCGGCGAACCCGCCGCCCGGCGCGTTGTGGCCCGAGAACAGCAGGAAGAGCGCGAAGACGATCATGGCGTGGAACAGCACGCGCGTGACGACCTCGAAGATCACCGAGCGCCGCTGGGGCGCGAGGGTGCGGCCGGCGCTCAGCCACACGAGCATGCGCGGCTGGTCCTTCTCCGTGACCCCGCGGCGGCGCAGCGCCGCACCCGGGTCGTCGGTGTCGCTCCAGACGCCGGAGCCCGACGCCGTCGTCGCGGGACGCGCGCCCGAGGCACGCAGGATCTCGCCGCTGCGCGACCGCAGGAAGACGAGCGACGCGACGCCCGTCGCAGCGGCCAGGAGGACGGAGATCTCGCCCATGGTGTCCCACGCGCGGATGTCGACGAGGGTCACGTTGACGATGTTCTTGCCGTGCCCGAACTCGTACGCCTCGGCCGGGAAGTCGACCGAGATGGGCGTCGCGACGCGCGCGAGGGGCGCGACGAGCGCGAAGCCCATCATGACGACCGCGACCGCGAGGCCGATCCCCAGGCGGACCCACCGGCTCGCCGCCAGCGGCCGGTTCGAGAAGTACGCGGGCAGGCGTCGCAGCACGAGCACCATGACGACGAGCGTGATCGTCTCCACGAGGACCTGGGTGAGCGCGAGGTCGGGCGCGCCGTGCAGGAGGAAGAGGACGGCGTTGCCGTACCCCGCGATCCCGACGAGGATCACGGCCTTGAGCCGGCGGCGCGAGCGCGCGGCGAGCACCGACGCGATGCAGATCGCGGCGACGGCGACGAGCTGCGCGGGGCGGTCCCAGGCGCGGAGCTGCTCGGGCCACGCCGTCTGCGCGACCATGACCATGCCGGGCCCGAGCACGAGGACCACGAGGATCGCGCCGAGGTAGAACGGGAGCGAACCACGCTGCGTGACGGCCGTGATGTCGGCGGCCAGGTCGTCGAGCTTGCGCATCACCTTGCGGTACGTGACGTCGGCCTCGGGCCCCGTCCACAGCGAGGCCTGGAACCGCTCGACGCGCGACCGCTGCCAGAACAGCACGACACCGACCGCGAGCACGAGGGCCGTCAGCGCGAGCGCGGGGGTGAAGCCGGCCCACAGGACGAGGTGCCCGGGCTCGCCGACGGGGTAGGTGTCCGCGTACGGGGCGAGGAGGTCCTCGCCGAAGTGCGGCACGAGCGCCGTCGCGAGCCCGAGGACCGCGAGCACGACGGCCGGGCCCACGAGCAGGAACGGCTGGCGGTGGATGCGCGCCGGGTCGATCGGCGGCTCCTCGGCCTCGACGGCCGGGCGGCGCGCGGCGCCGGTACCGGCGCCAGCGCCCCACGCCTTCTCGTGCGCGTTCGCGCGCGCGGGCGAGCGGCCGAGGTGCGGCTTGGACGCGAACGCGCCCCACCAGAAGCGCAGGCCGTACGCGACCGTGAACATCGAGCCGACGACGACCGACCACAGCACGACCGTGTCCACCCAGACCGGCCCCTCGCCGTGCAGGAGCGACTCGAGCGCCGCCTCCTTCGCGACGTACCCGGCGAACGGCGGCAGCCCGATCATCGACGCGGTCGCGAGCCCGCCCGCGACCGCCGTCCACGGCAGGGCCTTGCCCACGCCCGTGAGGCGGCGCAGGTCGCGCGTCCCGGCGGCGGCGTCGACCACGCCGACGACGAGGAACAGCGAGGCCTTGAACATCGCGTGCGCGCCGATCATCGCGAGCCCCGCGAGCGCGGCCCCGCGCGTCCCGAGGCCCACGAGCAGGATGATCAGGCCGAGCTGGCTCACGGTGCCGAACGCGAGGACGAGCTTGAGGTCGTACTGCCGCAGCGCGCGGTAGCCGCCCACGAGCAGCGTGCCCGCGCCGAGCACGATGACGAGCGTGCGCCAGACCGTGGTGTCCGAGTAGGCGGGCGCGAAGCGCGCGACGAGGTAGACACCGGCCTTGACCATCGCGGCCGCGTGCAGGTAGGCGCTCACCGGCGTGGGCGCCGCCATCGCGGCGGGCAGCCAGAAGTGCAGCGGGATGAGCGCGGACTTGCTCGCCGCCCCGACGAGGAGGCACACGATCGCGGCCGTCACGGCGCCGCCCGTCGGCGGGTCCGTGATGATCTCGGACATGCGGAAGGTCCCGCCCTGGACCCCGAGGATCACGACCCCCACGAGCATGGCCAGGCCGCCCGCGGTGGTGAGGATGATCGCCTGCATGGCGGCACGACGGCTCGCCTTGCGGTCGGCGTAGTGGCCGATGAGCAGGTACGAGAAGACGGTCGTGAGCTCCCAGAACACGAACAGGAGCAGCATGTCGTCCGCGGTGACGAGCCCGACCATCGCCCCCGCGAACGCGGTGAGGACGCCGCCGAAACGCCGCAGGCCCTGCGCGGTGGGCGAGAAGTAGGCCGAGCAGTAGACGAGGACGAGCGCGCCCACGCCGCCGACGAGCAGCAGCATGAGCCACGACAGCGTGTCCATGCGGAAGGCGAGCTCGAGCCCCAGCCCGGGCACCCACTCGATGACCTGCGTCGGGTGCTCCCCCGACATCACGCGGTCGGTCCAGGCGAGCGCGTAGACCGCCGCGGACGCCGGCGCGAGCGCCATGACGAGGAACGCCCGGCGGCCGAGGAACGAGACGAGTGCAGGCGCGCCCAGTGCCATCACGAGATGGGCAAGGAGCACGTAGAGCACGGGCCGCTCCGTCCGGGTCGGGGGCGGGTGGGCGAAGTTCTTGCTGGACTTGTCATCGCCGCGCCCGGGCGGGGGGAAGCCGCAGGGCACGACAGTTCACGGCGCCGACGAGGCCGGGCCGAGAATCATTTTACCGACTCCTCAGCCGTGCGGGGCGCCCGCAGCCCCGTCCGTGACCGATTCCTCAGTCGGCCGTCACAGATCCTCGGGGTCCACGAGGAACTCGGCCTCGTCCGCGATCTCCCCGCCGACCGCCTGGTGCAGCGTCCGCGTGACCTGCGTGACCACCTCCGCGGCGCGCTTGCGCGCGATCTGGTGCTCGAGCGACGGCTGCTCCCGCTGGGACTCGGCGAGGTCCTGCGGCTCCCACCGCACGCGGTAGCTCACCGCGCCGCCCACCGTCCACGGCAGCCCGCGCAGCAGGAGGGGCAGCGCCTCCTCGCCGCCGACCTCGACCGCGACGAGCCCGTCCATGCCCAGGTCGACGAGGAGGCCGTACCCGTCGAGCACCGCGCCCGTCGTCAGCGCCTTGATGTCGATGTCGTCCGCCGCGGCGTGCAGCGCGCGCCGCAGCTCCGGGTCCATCTTCTCGCCCGGGTAGAGCGGCAGCTCGGTGATGCCCTTCGGCGGCCCCTCGTACGGCTTGCCCTCCGTCGCGAGCCGCGTCCGGGGGTTCAGCCGACCGACGAGCGCGAGCGCGGCGTGCGGGTCGAGCCACACGTCCGAGTACAGGGTCATGTCGACGGCGACGCCCGGGTCCGGGGTGAGGACGACGGCCGGCCCGGCCGGGTTGCCGACGTCGGTCCGGAGCGAGCCGCCGAGACGCCGCGCCGCCGCGACGAGGAACGCGACCACGCGCTCCTCCTCCCGGACCGGCAGGCCGCCGGGGAACGCGCGCCCGACGCCGTCCCGGTCCCCGCCGCCCGGGTAGGGGACGTCCCCGCGCTCGCGGGGGCAGACGACGTCGAACACGAGCGCGGTGCCCGGCACGCCGGAGCCGGGCCCCGCGTAGGGCCCGGTGAGCGTCGTGTGGCGCGACGTGCGCAGCACGCCCGGCTCCCCGGGCCGCGCGGTGCGTGCGGGCGGCACGAGGGGCTCGGTGCCCTCCGGAGCGACGTCCCAGCGCGCGCCCGCGAACCGTGAGAGCGCGAGCGTCTCGACCTCGTCCACGAGGACGTCGGCGGGCAGCCCCAGCACGTGCCGCGCCTGGTACGACTGCGCGGCGCCGGGCCCGGCGGGGTGCGGCAGGGGCGGGAGCGGGCTCATGCGGTGCGGTCCTCCTGGCCTCGGGTCCTGCGGGGTCGAGCGGCGTCCGACGCGGCGGGCCGCGCTCAGACGTCGGTGCGGTGGAAGCTCTGCCACGAGCGGGAGGCCGTCGGGCCGCGCTGGCCCTGGTAGCGGGAGCCGTAGACGCTCGACCCGTACGGGTTCTCCGTGGGCGAGGACAGCCGGAAGAAGCACAGCTGGCCGATCTTCATGCCCGGCCACAGCGTGATGGGCAGCGTCGCGACGTTGCTCAGCTCGAGCGTCACGTGGCCGGAGAAGCCCGGGTCGATGAACCCGGCGGTGGAGTGCGTGAGGAGACCCAGGCGGCCCAGGCTCGACTTGCCCTCGAGGCGCGCCGCCACGTCGTCGGGCAGCGTGACCGTCTCGAACGTCGACCCGAGGACGAACTCCCCCGGGTGCAGCACGAACGGCTCCGCCGGGTCGACCTCGACGAGGCGCGTGAGGTCGGGCTGGTCCTGCGACGGGTCGATGAACGGGTACTTGTGGTTGTCGAAGAGCCGGAAGAACCGGTCGAGGCGCACGTCGACGCTCGACGGCTGGAGCATCGCCGGGTCGTACGGCTCGAGCTGGACGCGGCCGGCGTCGAGCTCGGCCCGGATGTCGCGGTCGGAGAGCAGCACGGGCCCACGCTAGCCGACGCCGGAGCGTGCCCGGACCGGGCGCCGCACCGTGGATCGGCACCGTCGACCGGCACCGTGGACCGGCACCGTGGACCGGCGGGCGGCGGGCGCCGTCGGGCCGGGGTCCGCGGGCCGCCTCGTCGTCGAGACGGCGCGGACCCCGCCCGCGGTCGGGGGGTCAGGCGCGCAGCGGGCGGCCTGTCGAGTCCACGGAGTAGTAGCCCGTCTTCGAGGTCAGGTAGAGGATGCCCTCCACGAGGCCCCAGATCGCGATGACCGGGGCCGCGAACCCGAAGGAGAGCACGGACACGAGCAGCATCGTCAGGCCGATGCCGGTGTACCCGAGGTAGAAGCGGTGGATGCCGAGGCTCCCGACGAGGATGCCCAGCAGGCCCGCCGCGAGGCGCGACTTCGCCTGGGGGTCGTACGCCGGGTCGTAGCCGGGCTGGCCGTACGCCCCGGGCTGGCCGTAGGCGCCGGGCTGCGCGTAGCCCGGCTGCTGGCCGTAGCCCTGCTGGGCGTAGCCCTGCTGGGCGTAGCCCTGCTGCGGGGCGGAGCCGTAGCCCTGGTCGGGCGTCGGCTGTCCGTAGCCCGGAGCACCCGGCGTCCCGTACGCCTGCTGGCCGTACGCGTCACCGGCCCCGGGCTGCTGGCCGTAGCCGGGCGTCGGGTCCGACGGCGCGGCGGAGCCCCCGTAGACCGGGTCGCCGGGGGCGGGCGTCCCCTGCGACGGGTCGGGCTGCTGCTGGTACGGGTTCTCGGACAAGGCGGCTCCTCGGGCGGCGCGCCGCTCGTCGGCGCGGGAGTGGTCGTGGTGCGGGCGGTTCTGGCATCACCGGCGTCGTCCGCTATGATCGGGTCGCGCGCTGGTTCGCCGAGGATCCTCCCAGAGGGCCCGGGGCGAACGCTACCGGCGCCGCGCGGGTGTAGTTCAATGGTAGAACTTCAGCTTCCCAAGCTGATAGCGCGGGTTCGATTCCCGTCACCCGCTCAGCCTTCGAGAGAGCCCCGCACCGGACCGGTGCGGGGCTCTCTCGTCATGACCAGGCGGCAAGCAGGTCGGCGGCCGTCCACACCCGGGACAGGCGCGGGTCGTCGTCGGCACCGGCCGGGCAGACCGCGACGAGCGGGGTCGCGGCACCGACCCCGGGACCGGTCGAGCATGCTCGGAGGGATCGAGCCGTCGAGTGCCCGAGGATTCCCGCTCCTGAGATCCCCTCCGATCGAACCCCCACCAAGAAAGCCAAACTCGATGGGGGTGTCGTCGCCGAGCCCGAGGTCGCGCGCCACGGCGACGGTGACGTGGCGCGCGACCCCGGCCTCGGCGGTCGGTGGCCCGGGCGTCAGCCCAGGATGCTGCCCGCGGCCTTGGCCGAGGCGGCGAGGGAGCCGGTGAGCGGCAGGTCGGGCAGGATCACGGCCTGGGCCGCGTGGTAGACGTCGGGCTTGCCGACCCACGTGACGCCGTCGGGCCGGTTGGCGGTGTCGAGCTCGTGGTGCCACGACCCGCGCTCGTGGTCGACGAGGTGCTCGTCGATCCACGCCCACCAGCCAGCGGCGGCCTCGGCGAACCGGGGGTCGCCCGTGACGCGGCCCAGCACGTCGGCGGCCGCGACGGCCTCCGCGGCGACCCAGTGGTAGCGCCGGGGCTCGACCGGCGTGCCCGACCAGTCGACCGTGTACACGAAGCCGCCGCCGTGCTCGCCGTCCCAGCCGTCCGCGACCGCCCGGTCGAAGAGGGCGACCGCGGCGTCGGTGCGCGCGCCGGGCGTGCCGGCCGCGACGTCGACCTGGAGCAGCAGGCGCGCCCACTCCAGGCCGTGGCCCGGCGTCGACCCGTAGGGCTTGAAGGGGTCGCGGGGGCGGTCCGCGTTGTAGTCCGGCAGGGGGTTCCAGCCCGCGTCGAAGTGCTCGGGGATGCGCCAGTCGTTCTCGCGCGCCCACCCCACGACGCGGTCCGCGACCGACGCCGCGCGCGCGAGCCACTCGGGGTCGCCCGTCGCGTCGTGCGCGGCGAGGAGCGCCTCGACGGAGTGCATGTTCGCGTTGACGCCGCGGTAGGCGTCGAGCACGCTCCAGTCGCGCGACCACTCGTCGGCGTGCATGCGCGGCCCGGGCTCCCAGAACCGCTCGTCGAGCACGGCGAGCGCGGCGTCGAGCAGCTCGCGCGCGCCCTCCCGACCCGCGATCGTGCCCGACGCCGCGGCGAGCACCACGAACGCGTGCGCGTACGCGCTCTTCGTCCCGTCGACCGGGACGGCCTCGCCCGCCGCCGGGTCGTGGCCGTCACCGGGGCGTCGCGCGGGGCCGCGCGACGAGACCCAGCCGCCGTTCTCGGCGTCCACGAGCACCGCCCGCAGCCCGTGCAGCGCGGCGTCGGCCCGCTCCCCCGCCCCCGGCACGCCGAGGAGCGACGCGAACGCGTACACGTGCGCCATGCGCGACGTGATCCACGTGTGCACCGGCTGCGACAGGTCGGGGCGCCCGTCGTCGTCGAGCCACTGCGCGGCGCCGTCCGCGCGCAGCGACGCCTCGCCGAAGCGCAGCAGGTCGGCGAGCTGCTCGCGACGCCAGCTCCGCAGGTCGGTCGCTGGCGTGGGCTGCTCGGTCGGGTGCTCGGTCATCTCTCGGTCCTTCTCGTGCTGGGTGCGTGGCGCCGCCGGGCGCGGTGCCCGTACGGCGCGGTGCCCCGGGACGATCATCCCGGGGCACCGCCGGTGGTGCATGCCTACCTCACCCCGGTCGGACGCGGGGCGGGGCGGGCTCAGGGGTTCAGCCGCAGGTCACGGCGGCGTAGTCGGCCTGGATCGACGCCGTCACCTCCTCGTCGCCGGTGCCGCGCGTCGCCTCGACGGTGACGGTGCCGGCCTCGACCGCCGTGGCCCGCGTCGCGAACGACTGGTAGGCGTTGGCGCCCGGCGCGACGGCCGCGACCTCCTTGGTGCCGAACGGCGTGACGAGCCGGATCGCGAGCGGCACGTCCTCGCCGTTCTCGGCCCGGACCGCGACGTACGCCTTGCCGGCGAGGCAGCGCGTGCTCACCGTGACGTCGACGGCGAGCGTCGGCTGGCCCTCGGTCACGGTCACGGGGACCTCGACCACCCGGCTGGTCCAGCCGTCGTCGACCACGACGTACGCGGTGTACGTCCCGGCCGCCGTGTAGGCGTGCGCGCCGGTCACCGCGCCGTCGGCCACCGTGCCGGCCGCGACGTCGGACCCGTCGCCCCACGTGACGGCCGCCCGGAGGTCGGCGCCCTCGCGGCCGCCGGCCACCTGGGCCAGCGCCACGTCCGTGGTCTGCCCGACGGCGAGCGTCACGCCCTCCGCGGCCGTGACCTCGAGCGCGGGGTGCTCGGCGAACGTGCCGTCGTGCGCGACCGCGACCACGTGGATGCGGCCGTCGCGCGAGAGCTCGCCCGGCTGGTCCGGGAGCGTGATGCTCACGGGCCGCTTGCCCTCGGGCAGGGTGATCGGCGCCGTCGCGAAGAACGCGGCGGGGGTGCCGGTCTGCGGGCTGCCGCCGCGGAGGCGGTTGTCCGTCACCGCGACGGGGATGTTGCCGAACACGGGGTTGCGGGCCGCGCCCGACCAGTCGCCGAAGCTCAGGTCGATCGGCTGGGTCGAGCCGTCGTCGAAGGTCAGCGTGCCGGTGGCCTGCTGATTCTTCTCCGTGCCCGTGCCGATCACGGAGAGCTGCTCCGCGTCGGCCGGGACGTCGAGCTCGACGGTCTGCCCGTCGCCGGTCGCGTTGTCCGGCTGCCCGGCGGGGACCGCCGGGACGTCGAACGCGAGGTCCGTGCCCGGCACCGTCGCGCGCTCGCCCTGGACGAAGCCCTTCGCCGCGAGCTGCGCCCGGTCGAAGAACACGCCCTGGCCGTCGCACGAGCCGACCGTCGTCCCGGCGTCGCCGATGCAGACGTTGTCGTACGCGGCGAGCAGCGAGCCCTCCCGCAGGAGCGAGACGCTGACGTACGAGGAGGCCGAGACGGGCTCGATCCCCTCGCCCGAGACCGTGACGGTCACCGGGTAGACGCCGGGTGCGGCCCACGTGTGCGCGGCGTCCACCGCGTACCCGCCGAACGCGCCCGCCCGCAGCGACCCGGCGACCGGCTCGGAGCCGTCGCCGAACGCGACCTGGACGTCGAGCGCCGCGACGTCGCCCTCGACCCCGGTGAGGGTCGCGAACGAGCCCGAGACCTCGCGGCCCGTGACCGCGTCGCGGTCCGGCGCGGCCGAGAGGGTGAGCTCCTCGGCCCCCGACTCCTTCGGGTCGGCGAGGAGCTCGACCTCGGCGAGCGACAGCGCACCGGAACCCGACGTCGACGTGACCGTCACCCGGTACCGCGCGAACGCCGTCGGCTCGGCGACCGTGAAGGGCCGCGTCTGCAGGGCCCAGCGGAACTGCTCGCCGGACCGCTCGTCGAGCGTCGTCCACGTCTCGCCGTCGTCGGAGCCCTCGAGGGTCCACGCGGACGGCGACGCCGTCCCGCTCGCCCCGGAGGTCAGCGTGTACGACCCGACGGTCGGGCGGATGCCGTTGCCCGCCCACGTGATCGACGGCGTCGAGGTGGCGAACGTCGTGCGCGTGCCGGACGTGTTGTCCGTCAGCGCCGCGGCGCTCGTGGTCGCGTCCCCGTCGGCGACGGTCGTCGTGCCGAGGCCCGCCGTCGTCGCGTCCTGCACCGGCGTCGGGGGCTCGTCGCCCTCGGTGAGCGACGGCGGGGCGTCGTCCTCGCCCGTGCCCCAGTCCGACGGCTCCGGACCCATGACGAAGTCCAGCGTCGCGCCGCCCGAGAGGTCGGCCTGCGAGAGCGACGTCGAGGTGCGCGCCTCGCCGTCCACCGCGAGGGACTGCACGTAGACGTTGTCGACCGAGTTGTTCTCGGCGTTGACGACGAGGTCGCCGTCCGGCAGGTGCACGGTCGCCTTGTCGAACAGCGGCGAACCGACCGCGTACTGGTCCGAGCCGACCTGGAGCGGGTAGAAGCCGAGCGAGGCGAAGATCCACCACGACGACATCTCGCCGTTGTCCTCGTCGCCCGGGTAGCCCTGGCCGATCTCGCTGCCCACGAACAGGCGGCGGGTGACCTCGCGGACCTTCTCCTGGGCCTTCGACGGCGCGCCCGCGGCGTCGTAGAGCCACGGGATGTGGTGCGACACCTGGTTGCTCATGCCCCACTGGCCCATGCGGACGTCGCGCGCCTCGCGCTGCTCGTGGATGCCGCCGTTGCCGGCGCCCTTCTCCGGCGTGGAGAAGAACTCGTCGAGCTTGTCCTCGAGGCCCTGCTTGCCGCCGTAGAGGTTGGCCAGGCCCTGGCCGTCCTGCGGGGCGTGGAACGCGAAGTTCCAGCCGTTCGTCTCGGTGTACCCGCCGCCCCAGGCCTCCGGGTTGTACGTCTCCGGGTCGACGGCCCACGAGCCGTCCTCGTGCCGCGGCACGAAGAAGTCGACCTCGGGGTCGAACAGCTCGACGTAGTGCGTGGCCCGCTCGAGGAAGTACGCGGACTCCTCCCGCAGCGTGTCGCGGCGCTCGTCCGGCGTCGCCGGGTCCTCCGCGAGGGCGGCGGCCATGTTGCCGATGCCGAAGTCGTTGACCAGGCCCTCCAGACCCCACGACACGGACTCGTGCGTGGACTCCGGCGTGAACCCGAGGAACGGCGACGTCTGCAGGCCCTTGCGGCCCACGGCGTTGCTCGGCGGCGCGACGGTCGCGTTGCGCAGCGCGGCGTCGTACGCCTCGAGCGCCGTGCCCGTCGGGAGCGAGCCCTTGAGGTACGCGTCGGCGAACGCCACGTCGGACGACGTGCCCGTCATGAGGTCGGCGTAGCCGGGCGAGGACCAGCGCGCGATCCAGCCGCCGTCGCGGTACTGCTGGACGAACCCGTCGACCAGCTCGGCCGCGAGCTCCGGGTAGAGGAGCGAGTACGCCGGCCAGGCCGTGCGGTACGTGTCCCAGAACCCGTTGTTCACGTAGATCTTGCCGTCGACGACCTTCGCGTTCGTCTGCGTGTCCGTCGCCGAGCCCGTGGTCGCGGAGACCGGGCTCGCGTACCGGTACACCGGCTCCTCGGCCGTGCCCGTGTTCTCGAACTGCGAGTTCGGGTACAGGTTGAGGCGGTAGAGGTTGGAGTACAGCGTGACGAGCTGGTCCTCGCTCGCGCCCTCGACCTCGATGACGCCCAGCCGGTCGTTCCACGCCTGCGCGGCGGCGGCCTTGACCTCCGTGAAGGTCTTGCCCGTCACCTCCAGGTCGAGGTTCTTGCGCGCCTGGTCGAGGCTGATGAACGACGTCGCGACGCGCAGCTCGACCGTCTTGTCGGACGACGTGTCGAACGTCGCGAAGCGCGCGTCGGCGCGGTTGCCCGCCGCCGTCCCGACCGCCGTCGGACTACGGTCGAAGGTGCCGGCGACGAACATCCGCGTGCGGCCCACGGAGAGGCCGGACCCGTTCTCGACCCAGCCGGACACCGTGCCCGTGGCCTGGTCGAGCGTGAGCTTGGACGAGCCGTCCACCTTGTCCACGAGCACGTGGCCGGCGCTCCCCGGGTAGGAGAAGCGCAGGACCGCGCCGTGGTCGGTGGGCGTCGCCTCGATCGCGGAGCCGTTGGTGAACGTGACCCCGTAGTAGTCGGGCCGCGCCGTCTCGTCGGCGTGGTCGAACTCGAGGCCGCGCGTCGAGAGCGTGGCGTTCGGCGTCCCGGAGACCGTGGACGGCAGGAACGTCAGCTGGTTGCGGTCGCCCATCCACGGGCTGGGCTCGTGCGAGATCCCGAAGCCCTGGAGGACGGGCTTGTTGTTGGCGTTGTTGGCCTTGTGGTACTCGTACAGCCAGCTCTGCGACGACGCGTTGGTGTAGGGCACCCAGAAGTTGAACCCGTTGGGCGTCGCCGTCGCCGGGATGTTGTTCCCGCGCGAGAAGCTGCCGGACGCGAGCGTGCCGCGGCGCGTGTCGACGTAGTTGGCGAGGCTCGACCCGTCGATCGTCGCCGGCTCCGCCGTGATCGCGACGTCGTCGAGCCAGCCCGCGAACTTCGTCCCGGCGTGACCGCCCGGGTTGTCGTACCCGAGGAGCACCTGGTCCACGGTCTTGCCCGCGGCGACGTCGCCGAGGTCGACCCGCACCGAGTTCCACTGGTCGGCGTAGAGGATCTTGCCCTCGCCCTGCGCCTGCGCGGTCGCGACCGTCTCGTGCGCGTCGCGCGCGCCGAGGTCGGACAGGTAGGTCCCGTCGGTGAACAGTACGTCCACCGCCGCGTAGGTCGACGGGTACTGGAGGTCGTCGAGCAGCTCGGGGAAGATCGTGTAGCTCAGACGCGTGTCCTCGCCGACGACGACGTCCACGTCGTCGTAGAGCACGTTCGTCGCGTAGGTCTCGCCGTCGGCGAGGTGCGAGCCGTCGTACCGCAGCGAGTGCAGGCCGGAGAACCCGACGCCCGCCTTGTTGGTGAAGTTGACGCGCGGGCCCGTGCCGACCTTGGTGTTCATGGGCGCCGCGGAGGGACCGGCGCTCAGGTCGCCCGAGAGGTCCCACCCGGCGAGCTGGACGATGGAGTCGCCCGAGTTCGCCGTGACGTTGAGACGCAGGTACGTGTACGCCGCGGTGGGCGCCTCGAGCTCGAACGTGCGCGTCTGCTGGCGGTTCGGGAAGTCCTCGTCGGTCCGCTGGTCGAGCGGGGTCCACGTCGTGCCGTCGTTCGAGCCCTCGACCGTCCAGGTCTTCGGGTCGCGACCGGCGGCGTCGTCGCCCGAGGTCATCGTGTACGCCACGAACGAGACGGGCTCGGTGAACTCGTACCGGACCCAGCCGGTCGACGCGAACGCGAGCCACTTGGTGCCCGAGCTGCCGTCGGCCAGGTTCGCCGCGCCCTCGTTGGGCAGGTTCTGCGCGCTCGCGGTGACGCCCTTGAGCTGCCCGAGGACGCTGCCGGGCAGGCCGGCCGTGAACGAGCCGACGTTCGCCTGCCAGGGTGCGCCGTCGCGCTCGGCCACGGTGGTGGGCAGCGCGGCCGGGTCGCCGGACTCGAACGAGGACGAGAAGTCGCCGGGCTCGGCGGCCGCGGCGGGCGCGGCGGCGAGGGCTCCCGCGGGGGCCGCGAGAGGCACCCCGAGCGGGACGGCGAGTGCGGCGGCGAGCACGAGGCCGAGGGGCCGGGCGCGGCCGCTGCCGGACCGCGCGACCGCGCGTCCGGGCGGGAGTGGTCTGGTCATGCCGCGATCTCCTTCGATCGTCTGACAGCGCTGTCAGGCTGCAGGGGTGCCCCTGACAACGCGCAGGGGGGAAGCGTTGTCAGGGGCGACCTGAACCTATGCGCCGGTTCCGGGCTTTGTCAACGCGGCCAGGGCCCCGCCGGGAGGCCGCGGACGAGAGGGCCCCCTGGCGCGAAAGTCACGCTCCTTGTGACTTTCGCGCCATCCGCTCGAGCGCCGAGGACGTCGCACGCCGTCAGCACGACCGTGCTCGCACCGACCCGAGCACGAGCACCGCGGCCACGCTCAGACCGCAGGGCCGGGGACCTCGCCCGTGCCTCGGACGACGAGCTCCGTCGGCACCACGACCAGCCGCGGGGCGAGCTCCGGGTTCTCGGCACGGGACACCGCGAGCGCCGCCGCCTGCCGGCCCATCTCGACGACGTCGTACCCGACGACCGTCACGTGCAGCAGGTCCGCGAGCTCGAAGTCGTCGAAGCCGACGAGCGCGACGTCCGCCGCGTCGCCCGACGACGCCCGGTCGCGCAGCGCGTGGAGCGCGCCGACCGTGATCTTGTTGTTCGCCGTCACGAGCGCCGTCGGCGGCTCGGGCAGGGCGAGGAGCTCCGCGACGAACACGCGCGCGAGGTCGGCGTCGTGCGCGCCGTCGCGCACGTACCGCGCCGGGTCCTCGACGCCCGCGGCCCGCAGCGTCGCGACGAACTCGTCGCGACGCTCCTGGAACGTCCACAGGCGCGACACGTCGCCGACGAGCGCGATCCGGCGGTGCCCGTGCGCGAGGAGGTGCGTCACGGCGTCGCGCACTCCCCCGCGGTTGTCGATGACGACCGTGTCCGCCTCGACGCCGCGCGCGGGCCGGTCGATGAACACGACCGGCAGGCCGTCGTCGAGCTCGCGGCGCAGGGCCGAGTGGTCGGTGGACGTCGGGGTGACGACGAGCGCGCCGACGCGGCGCTCGACGAGCGCCTCGGTGAGGGAGCGCTCGCGCTCCGGCTCCTCGTCGGAGCTGGTGGTGATGAGCTGGAGGCCGTGGTGGCGGAGCTCGCGCTCGATGCCGCTGGCCAGCGCGGAGTAGAACGGGTTGGCGAGGTCTCCGGTGACGAACCCGACGAGCCGCGACGAGCCGCCGCGCGCGAGGTCCGCCGCGACGGCGTTGCGCCGGAAGCCGAGCCGCTGCGCGGCCTCCTGCACCTTGGCGCGCGTCTGCGGCGCGACGTTCGGCTCGTCGTTGAGGACGCGCGACGCCGTCTTGAGGCTCACGCCGGCGGCCTCCGCGACGGAGGCGAGCGTCGGGCGCCGACCTCCGCGTCCGCCGTGCGGACGCGCCACGGCCGCCTCCGTCGGGGTGTCGGGCACTACCCCGACCTCGCCCGGCGGGACCGTCCCCGCGCTCTCCCCCTGCATCACCATCTCAGACCTCCCGTCGACCACGAATCAGCATGTCGACGACGATAGCGAGGAGCAGGACCGCTCCGGTCACGATGTACCGCGTGGCCGTGTCGAGGTTGAGCAGCGTGAGCCCGTTCGCGATGGACTGGAGCACGAGCACGCCGAGCAGCGCCGACCACGCGCTCCCGCGCCCGCCGAACAGGCTCGTGCCGCCGATGACCGCGGCCGCGATCGCCGTCAGGTAGGTGTCCGCCGCGCCGGTCCCCTGGTTCGCCGCCGCGAGCCGGCCCGCGGCGAGGACGCCGCCGAGCGCGGCGAACGTCGAGCACGCGACGAAGCACGAGACGACCGTGCGGCGCACGGCGACGCCCGCGAGGAGCGCGGAGCGCCGGTTGCCGCCGACGGCGCGCACGGAGCGTCCCCAGCGCGTGCGGCGCAGCAGCACGTCGACCACGACCACGAGCGCCACGAAGAGCACCACGGTGTAGCCAATCCCCCGCGCCGTGCCGAGGTACGCGACGGTCGCGACGAGCACCGCCGCGAGGACCGCTGTGCGGACCGCGACGCGGCCCAGGCCCGGGCTCGGGAGCTCCGCCCTGACCCGGCGCACGTGGTCGGTCACGCGCAGCGCGGCGTACCCCGCCACGACCACGACCACGAGGCCCCACGCGACCGCGGGGGCGAGGAAGCCCTGCTGGACCGTGCGGACGAGCCACGACTCGAACGGCAGGTTGATCGAGCCCTTGGGCCCGAGGACGCGCAGCTGGACGCCCGCGAAGATGAGGAGCCCCGCGAGCGTGAAGACGAACGACGCGAGCCCGAGGCGCGTGGACAGCAGCCCGTAGCCGAGCCCGACGACGACCCCGACGGCCAGCGCCGCGACGATCGCGACCCCGACGGGCCAGCCCAGCCCCACCGTGCCGACGGCGAGCACCGCCGCGGCGAGCCCGCTCACCGAGCCGACCGACAGGTCGATCTGGCCGACGAGGAGCACGAGCACGACGCCGAGCGCGATGATCCCCGTGGGCGCGCTCTGGAGCGTGAGGTTGACGAGGTTCTCCGCGGAGAGGAACGCCGGGTTGATCGCGCCGAGCACGACCCAGATGAGGACGAGCGCGGCGACGATCGGCAGCATGCCGAGGTGCGCGCCGCGCAGCTGCTGCACGACGGACCCGGACAGCGCGCCCGTCGCGGGCCGGTCGAGCGCCGCGCCCGAGGCGCGACCGGGGACGCTCATCGGTGCACCGCCCCGGTGCCGCCGGTGCGCCGCTCGCGCTCGGCGCCGCCCGGGCCACCCGTACCGCCCGGGCGCGCCGGGCGCACGGCACCGGTCATCGCGGCGAGCAGGTCCTCGTAGGAGGTGTCGCCCGGGAACTCGCCGTGCACGCGGCCGAGCCGCAGCACGAGGATGCGGTCGGCGACGGCCTGGAGGTCGCCCGCCTGGTGGCTGATGAGGACGACGGCGTGCCCGCGCTCGCGCAGCTTCTCGATGAGGTTGAGCACCTCGGCCGTCTGCCGGACGCCGAGCGCCGCCGTCGGCTCGTCGAGGACGAGCACGCGCGGCGACCCGAGGAGGGCACGCGCGACGGCCACGACCTGCCGCTGGCCGCCCGAGAGCGTGCGCACCGGCTGCCGCACCGACGGGACGGTCGCGGCGAGCTGGTCGAGGAGGCCCCACGCCTCGCGCTCCATCGCGATCTCGTCGAGGAACGGCCCGTGGAGGACCTCCTGCCCAAGGAACACGTTCTCGACGACGTCGAGGTCGTCGACGAGCGCGAGCTGCTGGAACACCGCCGCGATCCCGTGCTGGCGCGCCGCCGCCGGGGAGTCGAGCACGACGGGCGCCCCGTCGAGCAGCACCTCGCCCGCGTCCGGCCGGAACGCGCCCGCGACGACGCCCGCGAGCGTCGACTTGCCGGCGCCGTTGTCGCCCACGACGGCGAGGACCTCGTGCTCGCGCACCTCGACGTCGACGTCGACGAGCGCCCGGACGCCGCCGAAGTTCTTCGAGACCCCGCGCAGGGCCAGGACGGGGGCGCTCATGGCGCCGCCTCCAGGAGACCCGCGTCGACGCACGCGTCGACGTACGACGGGGTGCAGATCTCGTCGACCGTGTAGACACCGCCGTCGACGAGGACGCGCTGGACGTCGTCGACGCCGACCGCGCGCGGCGCGAGGAGGAGGCTCGGGACGCCGTCGATCACCACGGTCGCGCGGGGGTCCTCGCCGCGCAGCACCCGCACGGCGAGCTCGGCGGCCGTGCGCGCCTGCTGCGTGGTGGCCTTGTAGACGGTCATGTACTGGTCGCCCGAGACGACGCGCTGGACGGCCGCGAGCTCGCCGTCCTGGCCCGTCGTGGGCGGCACCGGGTCGAGGCCGGCGGCCTTCATCGCGGCGATCGCTCCGCCCGCGATGCCGTCGCTCGCTGCGAAGACGCCGTCGACGCGACCCGGGTACTGCGTGAGCTGCCCCTCGACCCACTCGGTCGCCTTGTCGGGGCTCCAGTCGGGCGTGTCGTACTCGGCGAGCACGTCGATGTCCTCTCCCTCGAGCGCACGGTGGGCGCCGGCGGCGAGCTCCGCGGCGTTCGGGTCGGTCGGCGAGCCCTGGACGAGCAGGACACCCGGCCGCCGGCCCTGCGCCGGCGGGTCCTGCTCCGCGCGGTCGAGGACCGCGCCGACGAGCGCCTCCCCCATGAGGTACCCGATGAGCTCGTTGTCGAACGAGACGTAGTAGTTCGCGCCGTCGACGAAGCGATCGTAGGCGATGACGGGCACGCCGAGGCGCTGGGCCTCGGCGACGACGCTCACCGCGGCGACGGCGTCGACCGCGTCGAGCACGAGGACGTCCGCGCCGCGCGCCAGCATCGACTCGGCCTGCTGCTGCTGGTTCGCGGCGTCCTGGGCGGCGTTCGCGTACAGCACCTCGCACGACGGGCAGCGCCGCTCGACCACCCCGACGAAGGTCGGGCGGTCGGTCGTCTCGTAGCGGGCGGTCTTGGCCTCGGGCAGCAGGAGCCCGATGGTTCCCTCCGACGGCCCGGCGGGCTCCTCCGGCGGCGCGCAGCCCGCGAGCGCGAGGAGGGCGACCACGACCGCCGTGACGGCCGACGTCACCGCGCCCCGCGCCCGGCGGCGGGCGCCCCCGGCCCGGACCAAGGCCCCCGTCATGCGCTCACCCCCAGGGAACCGCTCACGCGCGCGAGGTCGAGCGCGACGGCGAGCGCCCCGCGCACCTCGGCGGCCGACCCCAGCTCGGACGCGACGACCTCGACCGGGCCCGCCGTGCTGGGGACCGTGCGCTGCTCGAGCGCGGTGCGGAGCGGGCCGAGCAGGGCCTCGCCCGCCTCGGCGAGCTGCCCGCCGACGACGACGATCTCCGGGTCGACGAGGTTGCACAGGTTCGCGGCCGCGACGCCGAGGTGCTGCCCCGCGTCGAACAGGACGCGGCGGCAGCCGGGGTCGCCCTCCTGGGCGCGCGCGATGACGTCGCGCAGCGTGAGGTGGCCGCGGCTCTCGGAGAGCATGGACAGCAGCACGCCCGCGCCGACGTACATCTCGAGGCACCCGCGGTTGCCGCACCGGCACACGGGGCCGTTCTCGTCGATCGTCACGTGCCCGATCTCGCCCGCGACGCCCGCGCGGCCGTGCACGACGCGCCCGCCGAGGACGAGCCCGCCGCCCACGCCGTGGGACACGCGCAGGTAGGCGACGGCGTCGTGCCCGACGGCCGCCCCGAACCGGGTCTCGGCGAGGGCACCGAGGTTGGCGTCGTTGTCGACCGTCACGGGAGCGCCGAGCTCGGCCTCGAGCAGCTCGGGGACGACGACGCCGTCCCAGCCCCGCATCATGCCGACCGTCGCGATGCGCCCGGCGCGCACGTCCACGGGGGCGGGCACCCCGACGCCGACGGCGAGCAGCTCCTCGGGGGACGCGTCGACCGACGCGACCATCTCCCCCACGAGCAGCGCGGCGCGCTGGAGGCCGGTGTCCGCGCGGTGGTCCGGGGCGAGCGGCATGCGCTGGTCGGCGAGCACGCGCATGGACGCGTCCGCGAGCGCGACGCGCATCGAGCGGGTGCCGAAGTGCACCCCCGCGACGAGCCCGAGGTTGCGCGCGAGGGTGACCTGGAGGGCGCGGCGACCGCTGCGCGTGGACGGCGAGGTGTGCAGGACGCCCGCGCCGGTGAGCTCCTTGACGATGTTGGAGACGGTGGCCGGGGACAGCCCGGTGACGCCGGCCAGCTCGATCTGCGTGAGGGAGCCACGCTGCTGGACGGCGCTCACGATCCGGGCTCGGTTGGCCTCACGCAGTGAAGTCTGCGAGCCCGGTGTCACCCGGTCAGCGCGCACGTCGGTCAGGATACCGCCGGGACGCGCCGGTCCTGGTGGGGCGCCTCGCCGTGCAGGTGGGGACGGACGGCTCGACAGGGATCGGACAGCGCTGTCAGAATGATGGTCGCCGCACGCCCACGCGGTTTGGATCCATGTCCTGACGCGTACATCACGATTCAGCGACGCTTGCGTTCATTTCTTGACATCAAGCGTCGGGCGCCGTTGTATGGGCCTCGGGTTCGAGGGCGCGCCGGTGCGCCCGGCCGGTGCGACGTGGTCGTCCCGCCGGTCCCCCACGACCGAAGAAGGCGTAGGGATATCACGATGCGAATCGATCGCAGGACGAGCGCGACGGTGGCGACGGCCGCCCTCGTGGGTCTCGCACTCGCCGCGTGCAGCGGCGGTGGTTCCGGTGACGGGGGCACCGGTGACGGGGGCGCTTCGGGGGGCGGCGACGAGGTCGAGGTCTTCACCTGGTGGGCCGCCGGCTCCGAGAAGGCGGGTCTCGACGCGCTGGTCGGCGTGTTCGAGGAGCAGCACCCCGACGTGGAGTTCATCAACGGCGCGGTGGCCGGCGGTGCCGGCTCGGCCGCCAAGGACCTCCTCCAGTCCCGCCTCCAGGCCCAGGACCCGCCGGACACGTTCCAGGCGCACGCCGGTGCCGAGCTCCAGGACTACATCGACGCCGCGCAGATCGAGGACGTCTCCTCGCTCTACGACGAGTTCGGCCTCACCGACGTCTTCCCGGCCGACCTCGTCGACCGCCTCAAGTCCGACGACGGCGCGATCTACTCGATCCCGTCGAACATCCACCGCGCGAACGTGGTCTGGGCGAACCCGACGGTCCTCGAGGCCAACGGCGTCGACCCGGCCGCGACCTACGCGGACCTCGACGCCTGGATGGCGGACCTCGACAAGCTCAAGGCCGCGGGCGTCACGCCGCTGTCGGTCGCGACGACCTGGACCCAGGTCAACCTCCTCGAGACCGTGCTCCTCGCGGACCTCGGGGCCGAGGGCTACAACGGCCTGTGGGACGGCTCGACCGACTGGGAGGGCGCCGAGGTCACGGCCGCCCTCGAGGACTTCGAGAAGCTCATGAGCTACACCAACACCGACCGTGACGGGCTCGACTGGCCCGAGGCGACCCAGATGGTGATCGACGGCAACGCCGCGTTCAACGTCATGGGCGACTGGGCCGTCGCGGCGTTCGAGGAGCAGGGCAAGACGCTCGGCACCGACTTCACCGCGTTCCCCGTCCCGGGTACCGACGGCGTGTTCGACTTCCTCGCCGACTCGTTCACCCTCCCGGTGGGTGCCCCGCACCCCGACGGCGCCAAGGCGTGGCTCGAGACCGTGGGCTCGCTCGAGGGCCAGGTCGCGTTCAACAAGGCCAAGGGATCCATCCCGGCCCGTACCGACGCCGACCCGGCCGACTTCTCGGAGTACCAGCAGACGGCGATCGAGTCGTTCGGCAACGACACGATCGTCTCCTCGCTCGCGCACGGCGCCGCCGCCCCGGTCGCGACGCTCAACGCGATCTCCGACGCGACGAGCAAGTTCACGTCCGGCGGGTCCGACCTCGCGACCTACCAGTCCGAGCTCGCCGCGGCCACCGCACAGGGCTGACACCGCTCCACCGGAGCCGCCGCGCGTCGTCGGGCACGTCCCGACGGCGCGCGGCAGCCCCGCGAGCGGAACACGTCCCCGGGGACGCCGGCGCTCCCGAGCGCTGCGTCCCCCGCACTCCACGACCGGGAAGACCCACCATGCTCAAGTCACTGCGACGAGCCGGCCCAGCGCTGCTGCTGCTCGCCCCCTCGCTGATCCTCGTCGGCGTGTTCGTCTACGGCCTGATCGGCGCGAACTTCAGGACGTCGATCACGGACAACCACACCGCGGCACAGGCCACGGGCCAGAAGCCGTCGGTCGTCGTGTGGTTCGAGAACTACACGGCCCTCCTCGGCAGCGAGGCGTTCCAGCACTCGCTGAAGAACCTCGTGCTCTACACGGTGGTCTTCCTCGCCGGCACGATGCTCATGGGCTTCCTGTGGGCGTGGATGCTGGACAAGCCCGTCAAGGGCGAGGGGATCTTCCGCTCGGTCTACCTGTTCCCCATGGCCGTGTCGTTCGTCGCGTCCGGCGTCGTGTGGCGCTGGCTGCTCAACTCGAACCAGGGCGAGCAGGCGAGCGGCCTCAACCGGCTGTTCCAGATCGTCGGGCTCGACTTCCTGCAGAACAACTGGTGGAACAACGTCACGTGGGGCATCACGGCGATCGCGATCCCCGCGATCTGGCAGCTCTCCGGGTACGTCATGGCGCTGTTCCTCGCCGGGTTCCGCGGCATCCCCGACGAGCTGCGCGAGGCCGCCCGCATGGACGGCGCGAGCGAGTGGAAGCTGTACCGCCACGTGCTGTTCCCGCAGCTCTCGCCGATCGCGCTCTCGGCGCTCATCATCATCGGCCACATGTCCCTCAAGGCGTTCGACCTCATCATGTCGATCTCGAAGCCCGCGAACTACCAGACCAAGGTTCCGGCCGTCGACATGTACGTCTTCAAGTCGAGCTTCGACTACGCCAACGCGGCGGCCGTCGGCTCGATCCTGCTGATCATCGTGGCCGTCGTCATCGTGCCCTACCTGATCCGCACCAATCGTCAGGAGAAGCGATGACGACCACCTCGACGCCGGCCGTCCCCGCCCCCGACGTCGTCGGCACGCCGCGCCGGCCCGCGCGCCGCACGCCGCGCGAGCGCTTCTCCGTCGGCCGCACGCTCAAGTACGCGGCGCTGGTCCTGTTCCTCGTCATCGTCCTCATCCCCGTCTACGTGCTCTTCGTGACGAGCTTCAAGGGAGCGGGCGACGCGTCGCCCGCGCGCGCGTGGTCGCTCCCGCAGACGTGGACGACGGAGAACTGGCAGACGGCGTGGACCGCGCTGTCCCCCGCCATCTGGCGCACGGTGCAGATGGTCGTGCCGTCGGCGATCATCGCGGCCTTCCTCGGGTCGCTCAACGGGTTCGTGCTCTCCCGCTGGTCGTTCAAGGGCGCGAACATCGTCTTCACGCTGATCCTCTTCGGGATGTTCATCCCGTACCAGGCCGTCATGATCCCGCTCAACCAGCTCGTGCTGGGCCTGGGCATCCCGAGCGGCGTGCCGTCCCTGATCCTGCTGCACGTCATCTACGGCATCCCGATCACGACGCTCATCTTCCGCAACTACTACATGACCGTGCCGCACGAGCTCGTCGAGGCCGCGCGCGTCGACGGCGCCGGGATGCTGCGCACCTACTGGTCGATCATCCTGCCGATCTCGATCCCGAGCTTCGTGGTCGTGCTCATCTGGCAGTTCACGTCCGCGTGGAACGACTTCCTCTTCGCGGTGTTCTTCTCCTCCAGCCAGAACGGCCCGGTGACGCTCGCGCTGAACAACCTCGCGAACGGCGCGCTGCTGCAGAACTACGGCGTCTCCATGGCCGGCGCGCTCTTCGCGTCGCTCCCGACGCTGCTCGTGTACATCGTCCTCGGCAAGTACTTCGTCGGGGGGCTGATGTCGGGCTCGGTCAAGGGCTGAGCCCCGACCGACCGTCGTCCGCCGCCCGGAGGCCCGTCGGGGAGCGTGGTCGCACCACGTCCCCCGGCGGGCCTCCGCTCGTCCCGCACCGCCGAGGATCACCCGCAGCAGTTCTCCGGAACCCCTGGACACAGGCAGACAGCGCTGTCAGGATGACGAGCACCGGCGCTCCGCACCCCTGGCCCCTCGGCAACCACCCGCGCCGCACCGCCGTCCACGGCGGACCCGCTCCCGACGACGACGACGAGAGACACGCACCATGACCCGATCGCCCGCCCCGCCCCCTGCCGTGCGCCGCGCTCGGCGCCGCACGACGACCGCCGCCCTCGCGCTCGCGACGGCCGGCTCCCTCCTCCTGGCCCCCGCGACCGCCCAGGGCGCGCCGGCCGCCCCGCCCGCGGCACCGGCGTCGACCACGGTCGACGCCGCTCCGGCCTACGGCGCCCCCGACGCGACCGCCGCCGACTACTACGGCGCGCTGCTGCGCCACACCCGCTGGGTCGAGACCGTCTGGGACGAGTCCGCCGGGGTGTACCAGCTCAAGGACTTCAACTTCGCCGTCGTGCTGGGCAACGCCGTGCTCCTGACACACGGCGAGTACGACGCCGAGCTCGCGGGCGTCCCGGAGGAGACGCTCCGCGCGCGCACGCTCGCGACCATCCGGCACTACGCGGCCACCAACCGCTTCGTCGACCCCGCGGGCACGTGGGGCAAGAAGCTGTTCTGGGACTCGACGTTCCAGTCCTACTTCCTCGCGGCGGGGACGCTGCTGTGGGACGAGCTCGACGCGACGACGCAGGCCAACCTCACGACCATCGCGACGGGCCAGTCGAAGTACACCGCCGACCTCGACTTCGGCAAGGACCCGCTCTCCGGGTCGTGGACCGCGGACTGGCCGACGGGCAAGCACGAGGGCGACACCGCGCAGGAGGAGGTCGGCGTCTACACGCAGGCCCTCGCGCCCGGCCTCGCCTGGGCGCCCGACGACCCCGACGCCGCACGCTGGGCCGAGCAGCTCGGCGACTGGGGCCGCAACGCCGCGGGCCAGCCGACGGCCGACCGGAACAACCCGGCCGTCGTCGCGGGCAAGCCCGTCTCGACGAACACCATGCAGACCATCCACGACACGTACCTCGTGGAGAACCACGGGTCGTTCGGGCCGCACTACCAGTCCGACATCTGGCGCTCGGGCGGCCGCAACGCGATCCACTTCCTCCTGCGCGACGAGCCGCTCCCCGAGATCCTGCTGCACCAGCCGAACTCGGCCGAGCTCTGGGAGTCCATCAAGCTCGTCATGTCCGACGCGGGCGAGCCGTTCATGCCCATGGTCGCCGACCGCGAGTTCCTCTACGGCCGTGACGCCATCCCCATGGCGTTCCTCGGCCAGGTCCTGCGCGACCCCGACGCCGCGCGCGCCGAGGCGAACCTCGCCGCCGCGCTCGAGGACTACCAGTCGTACGCGCCCGTCCACCGGCTCGCGAAGTTCTCGGGCGAGCCCAAGTACGAGCCCGAGGCGCGCGCGGAGATCGCGATCTCCTACCTCCTGCACGTCGAGGCGGCCGAGTCGCCCGAGGGCCCCGTCGAGCCGACGCCGCAGGACGAGTTCTTCGAGCGCCTCTCCGGCGTGCGCGACTTCGGGGCCGGGCCCGGCCTGACCGTCCAGCAGACCGCGGACGCGTGGGCCGCGGCGTCGAGCCGCAAGGGCTTCGTCAAGTTCCCCTGGGTCCCCGCGCACGACTCGTGGCTGTTCCACGTCTCCGGCTCGACCCCGTTCCTCTACCCGACCACGGGCGCGACGGTCGACGACCGGCACGTGCGGACGTACACCGGGCCGCGCGACGGCTTCGAGGGCACGTCGTCGGTGTTCCGGGTCGGCGGCGGGTACGCGGGCCAGGTCACGCTCCCGACGGGCGCCGCCGTCTACGCGTCGACCGGTGCCGGCACGGAGGACGCGAGCCTGTCGGTCCGCAACCTCGACATGAACGGCTACTCCGGCCTCGACGGGTCGCGCACCTACACGACCGCCGAGGGCGAGACCACCGCGACGCTCCCGGTGACGCGTCCGGCCGACCCCGCGGACGCGAAGGCCGCGCGCGTCGACGACCTGTCGTTCGCGCCGGTCACGGCCCGCTACGTCCGGCTCCTCGGGCAGCAGGGCCACCCGCAGTACGGCTACTCGATGTTCGCGTTCCACGCCTACGGCGACGAGCGGTCGACGACCGACCTCGCCGCCGGGAAGGTCGCGACCGCGTCGAGCCAGGACACGGCGGGCGGCCGCACCGCGGCGCGCGTGACCGACGGCAACCCGTCGACCCGCTGGGCCGTCGCGGTCGGCGAGCGCACGCGTCCGGACTCGTGGATCCAGGTCGACCTCGGCGAGGAGACCACCGTGGGCGGCGTGCGGTTCGCGTGGGAGGCGAGCGCGGGCGCGCGCTACCTCGTCCAGACGTCGACCGACGGCGAGACCTGGACCACCGCGACCGCGTACGGCAAGGCCCCGGCGGACGTGAACGTCGCGCGGCTCGACACCGTCGACCTCACGCCCGCGGGCGCCGACGAGCCCGGCCCCGTCACGACGCGCTACGTCCGCATGCAGGGTGTGCGCGGCGACGCGGCCTACGGCTACTCGCTCTACCACCTGCGCGCGTTCTCGCCCACGGGGACCGACGTCGCCGCGGGCAAGGCGACCACGGCGTCGAGCGCCAACGGCTCGAACCCCGCGAGCGCCGTCACCGACGGCTCCGCCACGACCCGCTGGGCCGTCGCGGTCGCGGACCGCACCAAGCCCGACTCGTGGGTCCAGGTGGACCTCGGCGCGCCCACCGCGGTGAGCCAGGTCCAGCTCGGCTGGGAGGTCGCCGCGGGCCAGGAGTACCGCGTGCAGACGTCGCTCGACGGGCAGGCGTGGCACGACGCCGCGTCGTTCCGGTACACGGGCGACCAGGTGCTGAGCAGCGAGGGCGACTGGCTCAACGTCGAGGGCGAGGCCGGGTTCGTCGTGCGCGCCTCGGACGCCCCCGTGACCGTCTCGCGCGCGACCGCCACGCGCCACGTCGTGCGGCTCACCGACGGCGCGACCGGGCCCCGGCTCGTCGAGATGGTCCCGGGCGACGCCGCGGCGACGGCCGCGCAGGCCGGGGCTCGCGTGCCCACGGCCGACGCGGCGGGCGTGCTCGTGAGCGCGGTCGACGGGTACGTCGTCGCGTTCAACCTCACGGGCGCCGACGTCGCGACGACCCTCACCGTCCCGCACGACGGCGGGGCCGTCCCGGTCTACGCCGGCACCCAGGCCGTGGGGTCGGACGCCTCGACGCTCGCGGTCACGGTCCCCGCGGGCGACGCCGTCGTCCTCGCCCCGCGCGCGACGGTCGCCACGCCCGCCGGGCAGTCCCCCGCCGGTGTCACGGTCGCCGTCGACGACGCCCGCTCGTTCCGCGTCAGCGGCGACGGGGCGCCGGTCGTGCTGCACCACGCCGAGACGGGCGCGACGCGCACCGTCGGGGCGACGCCGTCGGGCACGCGCGTCACCCTCCAGGACGCGACCCCGTTCCCGGTCGCGGACCACGCGCTCAGCACGCTCACGTTCCCCGCGTCCGTGCTGCCCGCCGGCATGACGTCGCCCTCGCTCGCCGTGGACGGCGACGCCGCGACGTCGTGGGTGCCCGGGCCGGACGGCCGCATGGTCACCGACCTGGGCACGCCGCGCGAGATCGGCACCGTCGTCGCCGCGTGGGAGCGCGGCGGCGCGCCGGAGTCGGTCGTCTCGGTGAGCGAGGACGGCCTGACGTTCAGCGACGTCGGCACGCTCGGCGCCGGCGACGTGCGCGGCGCGCTCGCCGTGGACCGCACGGCCCGGTACGTCGCGCTGAGCACGTCGTGGCGCGACGGCGACCCGGGCCTCACGGCGCTGCGCGTGCTCGCGCCCGGCGCCGCGGACCCCGCGGTCCAGCCCGGGGTCGCCGTCACGGCGACGGCCGAGGTGCGGTGCCTCGCGGGCAAGGCCTACGTGGCGGTGCGCGTCGTGAACGACGACGACGTCCCGCTCGACGTCGAGGTCGCCACCCCGTGGGGCGCGAAGAGCTTCCCCGCGGTCGCACCGGGGAAGAACGCGTACCAGTCGTTCGCCGTCCGCGGGGCCACGACCGGCCCCGTGACCACGACGGCCACGCCGTCCGACGACGCCGACGAGCGCGAGACCGTCGCGACGCCGGAGCACGGGCAGCCCGCCTGCGGCTGACCGTGCCGCTCCCCCGGACCCGGGGTCGTGCGCCCGCCCGTGGCGCGCGGCCCCGGGTCCGTCGCGTCCGGCGCGCGCGTCCCGCTGGGCCTGCGTCGGGCCTGGACCGGACCCGGATCGGGCCTGGATCGGGCCCGCCAGGTCGGGACCTTCGGCCGGTCCGGCGCAGGGCCTCGCGAGGATACGTTCGAGGTCCTGACGGCACCGCCGTCGGGAGGTCCGGACCGCCGGGCCGTCGTGGTCCGAAGGAGCCGCCGATGACCCGCCCCGGCCTCGTGGTCGCCGGACTGGACCGGCTGTCCGTCACGGACTGGCCCGGCCGACGGGTCGCCACCGTCCTCACCCAGGGCTGCCCGTGGCGCTGCGGCTACTGCCACCACCCCGGCCTGTGCGCGGTCGCCGCGCCCGGCGGCGCGCCCCCGCAGGACACGGTCCCCTGGTCCGAGGTCGTCGCGTTCCTCGCTCCGCGCCGCCGCCTGCTCGACGGCGTCGTGTTCTCGGGCGGCGAGCCCACCCTGCACCCGGGGCTGCTCGGGGCGATCGACGACGTGCGGGGCCTCGGCCTCGACGTCGGGCTCCACACCGCCGGCCCGTGGCCCGCACGGCTCGCCCGGCTGCTGCCGTTCGTCGACTGGGTCGGCCTGGACATCAAGCACCTGCCGTCCCGCTACCCCGTCGTGACGGGCACGATCCCGTCGGGGCGCCGCGCGTTCGAGGCGCTGGCCGTGATCCTGCGCTCGGGCGTCGACCACGAGGTGCGCACGACCGTCGACCCGAGCGTGCACTCGCGCACCGAGCTCCTCGCGCTCGGCACGCACCTGCGCCGCCTCGGCGTGCGCGAGTGGGTGCTCCAGGAGGCCGTGCCCGACGGCGCGTCCCCCACCTGGGCGCGCGGGCTCGCGGGCCGCCGCCTCGCCGACGTGCTCGACGCGACCGACCTCGCCTGGGCACGGCGGCGCGCCGCCGCCTGACGTCGCGCCCTGACGTCGCGGCGTCGGACCGCGCGGCGGCCCGGTCGACCGTGGAGTCGCCGGACGGGCCGGGGGTCAGACCGGGCGGACCGGCTGACGGAGCACGGTGCGCAGCTTCGCGGGGTCCGTGCGCCGGACGTCGCTCAGGTAGATCTCGTGGTGCGGCCCGGCGAACGTGAGCCCGTGCTCGGGGAGGTAGACGTCGTGCAGCTCCGCGAGCACCGGGCCCTCGTCGTCGTACGGGCCGACGTGCAGCGTCTGCACCGACCGCCCCTCCGTGAGGCTCGTCCGCCGCACGAGGTCGAGCGCGGCCGGGGGCTCCTTCTTCGCCCGGAGCGTCTCCGTGGCGGAGACGACCGTGTCCTCGTCCACCCAGTCGGGCTGGAGGACGAGGAGGGTCCACCGCCACGCGCCCTTCTCGCGACGCACGAACGTGCCCGGGTCGTCGGCCGTCCACAGCCCCTCGAGCGGCCCGACGACGTAGTCCCGCCCCGCGCGCTTGCTCGCGAACTTCACGGCGTAGGAGAGGGAGAACAGCGCCTCGACCGCCAGCCCGTAGGCCGGCGCCGTGTTGGGGTCCCCCTCGCCGTCGACGGCGAGGTAGGCGAGCGTCGGGACGTCCACCTCGACGAACCGGCCGCGGGGCGGCGCGTAGAGCTCGCGGTGGGACGCCTTGAGGTCGACCTTGTCCGACGGCATGGCCCGACGCTACCGGGCTCCGCCGACACGCGAGCACGCCGACGGACGTCCGCGCACGATCCCCGCACGCCTGATATCCAGGAGGGGTGACCTCCCCGCCGCCCTCCTCCCCGCACGACCCGCGGCACGGGTCCCTGTCCGGCGGTCCCCCACCGGGCCCGCACCCCGCCTACCCGCCGCACCCCGGGCGCCCGGGTCCCGGGTATCCGCCGCGCCCCGGGCACCCGGGGCGCCCAGGCCCCGGGTATCCGGCGCCGGGGTACGCGCCGTCGCCCGTGCCGCCCGCGGCCGCCTTCACGCCGCGGTACCGGCGCACGGCCTGGGTGCTCATCTGGGTCCCGGTCGTCCTCATGGTCGCCGCGGGCGCGCTGAGCATCGCCCTGCTCGCCTACGCCGACAGCGACCCGTCGAACAACTCCGCCGCCGGCTACCTCGCCCTGCTGATGTGGGCCGCGATGCTCGTCGTCGGACCGCTCCTGCTCGGCGCGTTCGTGCCGGGCTGCGTGATGCTCGCGCGCTCGAACCGGGCGCGCGCGCTCACGCAGGTCACCGGCTACCGGCCGCCGGCCTGACGACGGGTCCCGGGTCGGGCCGCGCGGTGGCCGGGGCCACGTACTCGACGACCGCCCGCACGACGTCGGGGTCGCGCAGCAGCCGGTGGTGCCCGAGCCCCTCGGTCGTGAGCAGCTCGCCCTCGGGCCAGGCCGCCGCGAGCGCGGCGCCGACGGGGTACGGCACCTCCTTGTCGGCGCGGTCGTGCACGACGAGCGCCGGCGGCACCCGGTGCGTGCGCAGCGTGTCCCGCACGTCGAGCTCGGGCAGCGGGCGCCCGGCGAGCTCGGAGAGCCGGCTCTGGAGGAGCGCGCGCGTCGGCCGCGACAGGCCCAGCAGGTCGGCGAACCCGTCGAGCTGGCCGAGGACGTCGGCGATCGCCGCGACGAGCACGAGGCGCCGCGCGGGCAGGCCGTCGCGCACCGCGAGCACCGTCGTCGCCGTGCCGAGCGAGTGCGCGACGACGGCCGTCGCCTCCCCGTGCTCGCGCACCACGGCGGCGAGGGCGTCCGCGAGCTCGGGCATCGTGCTCCGACGCGGACCGAGGCGGCCGGGCCCGGAGTCGCCGTGGCTCGGCGCGTCGAACGCGACGACACGGTGGCCCGCGGCACGCAGCGGCTCGACGAACGCCCCGAGCTGGCCGCGCCGACCGCCCCACCCGTGCGCGAGGTAGACCACGCCGGACCCCGTCCCGTGTCCCACGGCCCCGACGGGCGCGTCGTCCACGGAGGCGGTGTACGGGTCCCACGACTCGACGACGACCCGCGCACCGGACGACGTCGTCACGGTGCTCAGCGCACCGGCGACGGCGCGGTCGTCGCGGCGGCGACCCGCGCCGTCGGGCGGGGTGCACCACAGGTCGAGCGCGAGCCGCGCGGCGCGCCGGGGCGACACCGTCTGGAGCACCGCGAACCGGGCGCGCACGAGCGCGAGGCGGGCCGCGGCCTTGCGACGGCGCGCGGCGCGCCGTCGGTCCAGACGAACGGTCGTGCTTTTCGCGGCTCGCGAGGCGGTCACGAGGGTCCTCTCGGTAGGGATGCGGTCAGGTGCGGGCGGGCGCTCAGGCGACCGGGACGGGCGCGCGCGACGCGTCGAGGAGAGCCGCGAACGCGCGGCGCGCGCGGTCCTCGGCCGACGGGTCGGCCATGAAGACGTGCGCGTGGTGCAGCGCGAGCATCACCCCGTACAGCTCCGACGCGAACTGCTGCGGATCCACGTCGTCGCGGAAGCCGCTCTCGGCGACGCACGTCCGGTAGACCTGCGCGACGGCGTCGTACAGGTCCTGGTGATCGCGCACGAGCTGGTCCCGGACCGGCCCCTCCTGGGCGGCGAGCTCCGTCGCCGCCTTGACGAACAGGCAGCCGCCGGGCTGCTGCCGCAGGTCGCACACGAGCCACCGCTCGAACAGCTCGCGCAGGCGACGCTCGCCGCGGGGCGTGCGCAGCGCCGGGGCGACGACCGTGTCGACGAACTCCGCGCGCGCCTGGTCGAGCACCGCGAGCTGGAGCGACTCCTTCGAGCGGAAGTGCGCGTAGAGCCCGCTCTTCGACATGCCCGTGGCGCGCGCGAGCTCACCGATCGTCAGGCCCGCCAGGCCCACGCGGTACGCGGCCTCCACGCCGCGGTGCAGGATCGCCTGCCGCGTGTCGTCGCCCTTGGTCACCCGACGAACGTAGCACGACCGTGCGAAAAATCGGCAACCTCGGGGTCCGTCGCAGTCGGCGCGAAGCCAGCAGCCCCCTCGCGAAGAGGTGGAGGCTGCCGACTCGGCAGCCGAGGAACCGATCTAGTCAGATTTCCTGAGCTCATCCACAACCGCGTCGGCGACGGCCTTGACCAGGCCGCTCGTGTGGCGGATGTACTCCTCGCGACTCATCACGATCACATCGTCAGACGCTCGCTCTTCTCGCAGTTCCGCAACGCGAGACTCCGCCTCGGCCGCGTCATCGAGCTTCTCGAGAACCCAGCGGCGCATGAGAGCCGAAGGGGCCACACCTGCTCCGTCAGCGATCTTGCGAAGTTCCGCGATTCGATCCACGGGCAGGCGGAGCGAGTAGACCTGACTAGGGTCCTTTGCGATACGACGGTTACGCACGTAGCCGCCCGCCACGGACGGCAGGGACTCTGCGGCCTCCGCTTCCTGCGCCAGGACATCCTCGATGGACATGGGTTCACCTCCTACAAAGTCGTGTATAGCCGTTGGTCGCGCTGGTTCGCTTCCCAGGCGTTCACTCCCCACCAGCTACCTGTCACAGCGACAGTCGTCGCATCCTTCGGAAGAAGGATGACGACGTAGATGCGGTTGGCAGATCGACTCATGCCGATGACCCTGATCGTCTCCCCCTTCCGACTGGCCGGGTCCGGCGCCAGAACGAGACGCTCCGGGTCGAACGCGGCTTCGGTAGCCGACTCGGGCGTGACACCACGCTCGCCAGGGTGACGAGCGGAGCGTGTCTGGATGTACTGACCGCGATGCAGCCAGTCCACATCCTCGATGATGACGTCCGCAGCGTCCATGCCGAGGAACCCGTCTGCAGTCACGTATTACATCGTAATACGTGACTGCCGGTTGCGAATAGTCCCGCATGCCACCAGCTTCGTTCCGCGGCCTCACTCACCTGGTTGGATCGCCGACCCGCGTTCAGGATCAGCCGGGGACCGACCCGCCAGGACAAACTGCAGGACGTCCCTTCGCGGGTCCCAGGATGCGGTCTTGACCGTTCGACGTCTCAGGCTGCAGTCCGCTGGGCGTCGGTCGTCCATGGGTGGCTGCGTCGCGACGAGGCGACCATGCCGCGTTGGCATTGACGCCGAGGAACGCGAGCGCCAGGTGGCGGCGTCGCTGTTGATCGCATCTGACGCTGACTTCAGCCTGGCGTCCAAGCACCTCAGGCACGCGTCTCTGGGCGTCACGCCCGACGCTCTACGCGCACATGGACGACCACGTCTCCCAGGGCCACCTGTGGAGGCGCTTGTGTCGGCGCCCAGACTCCGAGTGATCTAGGGTGTGGCGGTCACACCGCGGGCACACAAAGGCGACAAACGACTAGCGGCCTCACTCCGATGGAGTGAGGCCGCTGGTCACACTGTGCGCCCGGAGGGATTCGAACCCCCAACCTTCTGATCCGTAGTCAGATGCTCTATCCGTTGAGCTACGGGCGCCGGTCGTGCTGGCCGTTGATCGCTCACCGGCCGTCGAGAACACTACCGCCTCCTCGCCCTGATCCCAAACCGGATCCGGGCCCGGAGGCCGCGACGTGACGGACGCCACGCCGTCCGACCGTCGCAGCACGGACGGCGCCGCGCGCTCCCCCCACGGTCGGACCCAGGCCCGACGACGTCCCGTCCCCAGCCCGACGCGGCAGCGCCCCGCCGCGGCGGACGATCGACGCATGACGTTCACCGGCCCCACTCCCGTCCCCGGCGGCTCGCCCCTCGTCGCGAGCGCGCTCACCAAGGTCTACGGCTCCGCGCAGACCGCGACGCACGCCCTCGCGGGCGTGAGCCTCACGGTGCACCCCGGCGAGTCGCTCGCCATCATGGGCCCGTCCGGGTCCGGCAAGACGACCCTCCTGCACTGCCTCGCGGGCATCATCACGCCGTCGTCCGGCTCGGTGTCGTGGCGCGGCGAGGACGTCACGACGCTCTCCGAGGCACGGCGCACGATCCTGCGGCGCCAAGACTTCGGCTTCGTCTTCCAGTCGGGCCAGCTCCTGCCCGAGCTGCCCGCCGTCGAGAACGCGGCCCTGCCGCTCATGCTCGCCGGCACGACCCGCGCGGAGGCCACCGCGGTCGCCGCCCGCTGGCTCGCGCACCTCGGCCTCGCCGGGATGGAGCAGCGCCGGCCGGGCGAGCTCTCCGGCGGGCAGGCCCAGCGCGTCGCGATCGCGCGCGCCCTCGTCGGGTCGCCGGGCGTCGTCTTCGCCGACGAGCCGACGGGCGCCCTCGACCAGTCGACCGGCGCCGAGGTGCTCGACGTCCTCACGCGCGCGACCCGCGACTCGGGCGCCGCGCTCGTCGTCGTGACCCACGACGCCGGGGTCGCGCGGCACTGCTCGCGCACGGTGACGATGCGCGACGGGCTCATCTCCGGCGAGTTCTTCGCGCCCGGCCACGACGTCGCGGCCCCGGCCGCCCCCGGTCAGGAGAGCGCCCGATGAGGACCGTCGACCTCTGGTGGCTCCTGCGCCGCCGCAGCGCCGACGAGCGCGACCCGCAGGGCCTGACCAACGTGCTCGCCGTCATCGCCTTCGCCACGACCACCGCGATCCTGCTCGTCGTCGTGGGCGGGTTCGGGGCGTTCCTCAGCCGTGCCGGGGGCATCGAGGGCATGCAGGAGGGCGTGGACGCGGCCGTGACGTCGTACGACACGCAGTACCCGATCTTCGCCGGCATCGCCTCGCTGCTGCTGCTCATCCCGCTCGTCACGCTCGGCGGGGCGGCCGCGCGGCTCGCCGTCGCGCGCCGCGACGCGCGTCTCGCGGCGCTCCGGCTCGCGGGGGCCACGACCGGCCAGGTCACGTCGCTCACGGTGCTCGACGCCGCCGCCCAGGCCGTCACGGGGGCGCTCGTCGGCCTGGTCGGCTACGGCGCCCTCCTGCCGCTCGTCGCGCAGCTGCGCTTCCAGGGCCGCACGTTCGACGTCGGCGAGCTGTGGGTCGGCGTGCCCGCCCTGCTGGGCGCCGTCGTGCTCGTGGTCGCGGTCGCGCTCGTGTCGGCGCTCGTCAGCCTCCGCCGCGTCGCGATCACGCCGCTCGGCGTCGCCGCGCGCGTCACTCCCCCGGGCCTCAAGGCGGTGCGCCTGCTCGCGACGGGGCTCGCGGCCGTCGCGATGATCGTCGCGACCAACCTGTCGTTCGGCTCGGCCGCGGTCGGGATCACCGTCGTGGTCGTCATCCTGCTGATCGGCTTCGCGACGCTCAACCTCGTCGGGCCGTTCGTGATCTGGGTCGTCGGCAGGATCACTGCCGGCTCCGCACGCCGCGTGCCCACGCTGCTCGCCGGGCGGCGCATCGTGGACAACCCGAAGACCGCGTGGCGGTCCGTGGGCGGGGTCGCGCTCGCGACCTTCATCGCGGGCCTGGCGAGCATCTTCGCGCTCTTCGACCCGGGCATGACGTCCGACCCCGCGGAGGCCCAGTTCCTCGTCGACATCAAGACGGGCGGCTTCCTCACCCTCGCTATCGCGGGCGTCCTGGCCGCCGTCTCGACGGGCGTCATGCAGGCGGGCCGGGTCATCGACCAGCGCGGCGAGTACCGCACGCTCGTCCTCGCGGGCACCGACCTGCGGACGCTCGACCGGGCGCGCTTCCGCGAGACGCTCGTGCCGCTCGCCGTGAGCGTGGGCGTCGCGACCGCCGCCGTGCTGCTGTTCATGGTGCCCGTCCTCGGCATCAACGCCTTCACGAACGCGAGCGTCGCCCTGCAGTTCCTCCTGTGCGTGCTGGGCGCGTCCGCGCTCGTGCTCGCCGGGGCCGGCGCGTCGCGGTTCGTCGTGCGGTCGGCGCTCGCGACGACCGGCACGGCGTAGGGGGACGGCGTAGGGGGACGGCGCCGAGGGCGCCAGAGGGTCGGTGGCGGTACCGGGGCGGCAGGGGCTCGACCACGAGCCCGGCCGCCCCGCCCGCGCGCCGGGCCACGTGATGCGGCCACGCGATCCGGGCAACAGAAAAGGCCCCGGGTGCGTGCACACCGAGACCTTCCTGAGCGGAGACGGAGGGATTTGAACCCTCGAACGGGTTGCCCCGTTACCACCTTAGCAGGGTGGCGCACTAGACCTGACTATGCGACGTCTCCTCGCAGTGCTCCGCGGAGAGCCTGCGTCGCCCAGGGTACAAGGGCGTCGCCACCAGACCAAACCGCCGGCCCGACGGCGTCCCCTCCTACCGCTCGAAGGTCCACTCGCGGTCGGTGAGCATGCGCGCGACGGCGAGCCCGATCGCGAGCGCGACGATCACCAGGCCCGCCTCCACGGCGTAGGCGAGGGCCTGCGCCGTCGCCCCGGTGTTGAACTCGTACACCGCCCGGTACGCCGTGACGCCGGGGACCATGATGACCACGGCCGGGACGGACACCGTGATGCGGGGGACGCGCAGCGCGGGCGCCACCGTCGCCGCGAGGAGCCCCACGAGCAGCGCCGCCGCCGCGGCGGCCGCCTGCGGGACGACGTCGGCGTCGACGAGGAGCAGACGCCCCACGTTGGCGACCATCCCGATCGAGGCCGCCCCGAGCGCCATCGCCCAGGGGCTGTTGAACATCAGCGCGAAGCCGAGCACGCCGAGGAAGCTCGCGACCGCCCGCAGGCCGAGCAGCACGGGCTCCGCGAGGACCGGCGGGGGTACCGGGTCCGGGGCGAGCCCCGCGGCGGCGGAGACGCCCCACACCGCCAGCGCCGCCGACGCGAGGATCATCAGCGCGTAGGTCACGCGCGCGACGCCCGCGGAGAAGTCGAGCTTCGCGAGGTCGAGCGCGCCCGTCACGAGCGCGAACCCGGGCACGAGGAACAGCACCGCCGAGACGTACCCCGCCTCGTGCCCGCCCTCGACCCCCGCGAGCGCGGAGAGCGCCAGCACGAGCCCCAGGTACGCGATGCTCGCGACCGCGGCCGCGAGCATCGTCACCCCGAACTGGTTGATGCCGCGGTGCAGCATCGCGCGCCGCACACCCTGCCCGAGCGCCGCCGCGACGAGCACCGCGCCGCACTCGACGAGCCCGCCGTGGTTGAGGAACGCGAACGCGGCGCAGGCGATCCCCGCCCACAGCGCGTTGAGGAGGGCCCCGTAGAGCGGCTCACGCCGCGCGATCCGGTCGAGCTCGGCGTCGACTTCGTCGAGGTCGGCCCCGGCCGGCAGCGTGGCCGAGAAGCGCTCGAGCTGCGCGAGCCGGTCGGCGTTGATCCCGATGGAGCGCACCTCGGTGAGCTCCGTGCGGAAGATCGGCCCCCGGTACGACGTCGCGGTGATCTCCGTCAGCGTCACGTGCGCGGCGATGCGGTCGAGGCCGAGCGCCCGGGCAGCGCGCGTCATGTGCGACTTCACGCGGTAGCTGCCGGTGCCCGCGGACAGCGCGAGACGACCGATCCGCAGCACGGTACCCGACCGGCGGATGAGGTCGACGGGTTCGAGACCGGCTTCGTCGGCCGGGGAGGGCTCAGGCGTCACGACGCCATGATCCCGTACCGCCCCGCGCCCGGCACTCGCCGAAGGTCCCGGAACGCCCGGCCAGAGCCCCGGAGCCGCCCGACGGGGTAGCGTCCCCCCCCATGGACGACGGAGCAGGCGCGGCGAGCGCGGCAGAGCCGACCTCCGCTCCCGGGCGGGCACGTTGGCAGATCGAGCCGCCGGCGCTCCGTCGGGCGCTCGCACCGTACGTCGCAGGCAAGGAGCACGACCTGCCTCACGTGGTGGTGGGACGCACACGCGCTTCCTGGCGCCCTCTCGACGAGCTCCTGACGGCAGCTTCCCTCGACTGGGGACCACCGGAGAGTCCGCCCGAGCCGGACGAGAACCCGGGTCCGTGGGCCTTGGAGCCGTGCACCCGGTCCCACGCGGAGCGCGTCCTCGTTCGAGCGTTTCGCGGGCACCTCGCGTACCGCGACGCGCGGCTCTCCGTCGAGGAGGCGGCAGCCGTCGCGGCCCTCCTTGTCGGGCACATGCCGCCGGACACGCGGTGGTCCACCAACACCGTCCTCAGGCCGGGCGACGGGCCGGTCGACGAGATCCACGGGTGGGCATCGGTCAGTCCCTACACCTTCGACCTCGCGGTCGTCGGGACGTCGGCCGACCTCACGCTCGCCGCGCTGGACGTGGACGAGGACTGACGACGCGAAGCGGGGCACCGGTCCCCCGGTGCCCCGCTTCGTCTGCGGAGGGCGAGGGATTCGAACCCCCGGTGCGTCGCCGCACAACGGTTTTCAAGACCGTCACATTAGGCCGCTCTGTCAGCCCTCCCGGCGAGCCATTGTGGCACGCCCCGCCCGTGCACGACGACGGCGGGCCGCCCCGTGGAGGGCGGCCCGCCGTCGTGCGGTGCTGCGGGGTGCGGGTGCGGTCAGGCCGCCCCGCGGAGCTGGCGCATCGCGAGCTGGACGAGGGCGATGAGCGTCTGCTTCGTCGCCGCGCGCGAGCGCGCGTCCGTGTAGAGCATCGGCACGTGCGGCGGGATCTGCAGCGCCTCGCGGACGTCCTCGAGCTTGTGCTTGGCCACGCCGTCGAAGCAGTTGACGCCCACGACGAACGGGATGTTGCGCGACTCGAAGTAGTCGATCGCCGGGAAGCACTGCTCCAGGCGGTCGGTGTCGACGAGCACGACGGCACCGATCGCGCCGCGGACCAGGTCGTCCCACATGAAGAGGAAGCGGTCCTGGCCCGGCGTGCCGAACAGGTAGAGCCACAGGTTGCCCGGGAGCGACACGCGACCGAAGTCCATCGCGACGGTCGTCGTCGTCTTGCGGTCGGACACGCCGCCCGCGTCGTCGACGCCCACCGAGTGCTCCGTCATCGCGGCCTCGGTGTTGAGCGGCTCCACGTCGGAGATCGAGCCGATGAACGTCGTCTTGCCGACGGCGAAGCCGCCCGCGACGACGATCTTGACCACCGTCGGCGCGGTCCGGGACGCCCCTGCCGCGCCACCGGGCTGCGCCGCCGCGGCGGGCTGGGCCACGGGCGCCGCCGCGACCGGCCGCGCGGGCGCGGCCTGCTGCACCGGAGCCACGGGCTGCGCGGGAGCCTGCTGCGCGGGTGCCGCGGGCTGCGCGGCGGCCAGGGGCTGCGGCGCGGTGCGCGGCTGGGCGGCCTGCGCGACGGGCGCCGGTGCAGGCTGGGCGGCAGCCGGGACGGGCTGCGCGGCGGCCGGAGCCGGGGCGACCGGCTGTGGTGCTGCCGGAGCCGTCGCGGGCTGCGGTGCGGCCGGCTGCTGCGGCGTCGCCGGAGCGACGGGCTGGGCCGCGGCCGGCTGCTGCGGCGTCGCCGCCGGAGCCGCCTGGGTCGGCACGCCGACGGGGGCGCTCACCGGGGCCCACGCCGTCTGGCGCAGCGCCGGCTGACCGCCGGGCGCACCCCCGCTCGCCCCGGACGGCTGCCCTGCCTGCGGCCCGCTCCCCGAGCCGTCAGAGGGTGGAAATGCCATTGAGAACACTCTCCAAGACGCTCAGGGACAGACCCGAGTGGTTGCTGCCGTGACCCGTGTGGACGTTGAGCGGGGTCGACGTGTGGACGGTGATGTAGTTGTCCTCCTGCAGGTCCGCGACGAGCACCTTCGTCACGCCGAGCGGCAGGCGCAGGAGCGCGGAGAGCTCGGCGATCGAGACGTACGTGTGCGCGGCGTGCTGGAGGATCGAGCGCTTCTCGGGCGGCAGCCCGAAGCTGTTCACGGCGCCCGGCATGACCTCGACGAGCGCCTCGAGCGGGAGGTCGGAGGTGGCGGACCGCACGCGACCACCCGTCACCGCGTACGGGCGGACGGTCGCCGCCTCGTACCCGTCGTGGGCTCCCATGCTGCCGAAAGGTACGTTCGTCATCGATCAGTCCTCATCCCACCGGGGTTCGGGTCGCACCGTCGACCGGAAGGCTACCCCGCATCTCCGAGATGAGCTGCGGCGTCAGGGTCGCCTCCGTGCGCGAGACGAGGAGCGCCATCTCGTAGCCGATGAGGCCGATGTCGCAGTTCGCCTCGGCCACCACGCCCAGGACCGAGCCGTTCGACACGTTCATGAGGAACAGGAACCCGTTGTCCATCTCGATGATGGCCTGCCGGACGTTCCCGCCGTTGAGCTGGCGGGCCGCACCGCGGGTCAGGCTCGACATGCCCGAGACGATCGCGGCGAGCTGGTCACCGCTCGTCCGGTCGAGCTGGTCGGACATCGCCATGAGCAGGCCGTCCGCCGACACCACGAGCGTGTGCCGGCTGCCCGGTACGGTCCGCACGAAGTTGTCGAGCAGCCACCCGAAGTTCGTGGCCTCGGTGCTGAGCGCGTTCACTGTTCCTCCTCGTCAGTTGCCGCAGACGGCATGTCGTCACCGCGCCTGCGGCGCTGAATCAGGGACATAATCCATGGCCTCGGGGTTCCACGTCGAACTCGTCTCGTCCTGCCCCTCGACACGCCCGCGGGCGGTCGCCGACTGGAACGCCGACAGGCGCGCCCGGAGCTGCTCCGGGTCGCGGTCGATCCGCGCCGTGAAGCGGTCGACGTACCCGTCGCGCTCCTCGCCGCGCGAGCGTCGCGCGAGGCCCGACGCCGCGGCGTCGACCTTGAGCGGCTGGTAGATGCCGTCGTTCGGGTCCGCCAAGGTCGCTTCCTGGAAATCGGTGCTGCCCTGCAGCAGGGTGGACATCTCCTCGTACAGCACCGCCGACGCCATCCAGTCCGACCGCGCCTCGACCGAGTCGGACACGTACCCCGCGTCCAGCGGCTCGAGGGACTCCGCGACGGGGCGCCGGGCGAGCGGGCTCGGCGGCCCGTAGCCCGACGCCGCGTCCCCGGCGGGGGCGGCGTCCCACCCGGCCGCAGGGGCCGGCTCGGGGCGCGGCTCTGCCGGTGCCCACGCCGACGCGGCGGGCTCCGGCGCGGACGGCCGGTCGACGGCGCGGTACGGGGCGTCCTGGACCGGCGGAAGGCTGCGCGTCTCCTGCACCGGAGCCGCCGGCGCCGCGGGGGCGAAGGACGGCGTCGGCGCGGCGGGCAGGTCGGCGCGCGGCGCGAACGCGGACGTGCGCGCCGGTGCGCCCGGCTCCGGCCGCGAGGCCGCGGCCGTCGGGACCGGGGCCGGCGCTGCGGGCGCAGGTGCCGACGGGGTCGGCGCGACGGGTGCGGCCGGTGCCGGTGCCGACCCGGCCGGGCGCGAGGCGAGCGCCTCGGCCGAGGGGCCGGCGGGCCGCGTCGCCTGGGGCGTGGCGGTCGTCCGCGGACGGCGACCGAAGAGACCGCGCTTGCGCACCTGGCTCTCGCGCAGCGACCGGCGCGTCGGGAGGTCCGCCATGAGCTCCTCGAAGCGCGGCAGCGCCTCGAACGTGAGCTCGGCGGGGATCTCCTCGGCGCTGTCCGCGGCGCGGTGGTCCGCCTCGGTCACGACCGGGACGTCCGCCGCCCGCTCCGGGGCGGAGGGCGCCACGGGCCGGGCGTCGTGCGCCTCGGTCGGGGTCCGGCTCGCGAGCGGCGCGCGCTCGACCACGGGCTCCTCCGGCTGCGCCGCCACGGGCGGCACCACCCGGGTCGCGTCGAGCGGTGCGTCGGCGAACGACGACGGGGCCCAGCCCGTGGCCGCGCGCTCCTGCGCGGGCTCCGGCGACCACGCCTGCTCGGCGGGCTGCTCCGGCGCCCACGCCTGCTCCGCGGGCTGCTCGGGAGCCCAGGCCTGCTCGACCGGCTGCTCCGGGGCCCACGCCTGCTCGGGCGCCCAGGCCTGCTCAGCCGCCGCCTCGCTCGGGGCCGCGGGGTGCTCCGCGACCTCCGGCGGGGTCCAGACCTCCTGGTGGACCGTCGCGTCGGCCGTCGGCACGTCGACGACGAGCGGGATGTCGGTCGCCGTGACGTCCGGCGCGGCCGGGAGCTCGACCGGGTTCTCCGTGACCGGACGCTCGCCCACCGGGCGGAAGCTCGAGAAGAGCGCGCTGCGGGTGCTGACGTCGAGCACAGGGATCTCGGCCGAGACGGGCTCGACCGGGGTCGCGGCGGCCCGGGAGCGGCTCGGGAGCGCCGACGTCGCGGGGGCCACCTCCGCGGGCGGGGTCCAGGCCTCGTCCCCCGCGGGCAGCTCGTCCGGGAGCGCCGGGGTCGCGAGCGGCGGGAGCACGATCGCGCCCGTCTGCGGGCCCGACGCGAACGACGCGCTGGGCGCGGCCGCCGCCGGGTCGACCGTGCGGGAGCGGCGGCGCGGCATGCCGGTCTGCGTGGTGCCGTCGGTGAGCGCGTCGAGGTCGACGGGCACACCGGCGGGCGCCTCGGGCTCCACGGACGCCGTCGGGACGGGCGCGGGAGCGGCGGGCTCGGCGGGGAGCGCCGGCATCACGCCCGTGCTCGTCAGCTGCTGCGCCGCGGCCTGGGTGCGCGTCTCCAGCGGGTCCGTCGGCTGCGGGAGCGGGACGTTCGAGTCCGGGACGAAGAGGACCGCCGGGAACGACACGACGACCTCGGTGCCCTGCTCGTCGCCCCCCGCGCTGAAGCGGACCTTGGCGCCGAGGCGCTCCGAGAGGCGACCGACGACGAACAGGCCCAGGCGCTGGGCACCGACGACGTCCGAGGCCGCGTGCGTCGCGACCTTCCGGTTCGCCTCGGCGATCTCCTCGGCCGTCATGCCCAGACCGTGGTCGCGGACCGTGATGTGCACGAAGTCCGCGTCGCGGCCCGTGGTGACCTCGACGGGCGTGTGCGGCTCCGAGAACATCGTCGCGTTCTCGAGGAGCTCGGCGAGCAGGTGCGCGGCGTTGAGCGCGTTGTGCCCCAGCATGAGCGGGTCGACGACGAGGTTGAGGCGCACGCGGTCGTACAGCTCGATCTCGGAGGACGCGGTGCGGATGACGTCGGAGGCCGGCATGGGCTGGCGCACGCGGCGGCCCGAGTCGATGCCCGCGAGCACGAGCAGCGACTCGGCGTTGCGGCGCATCCGGGTCGCGAGGTGGTCGAGGCGGAAGAGGTTGGACAGCGTGCCTGCGTCCTCCTCGGAGCGCTCGAGGTCGTCGAGGAACGCGAGCTGGCGGTTGAGGAGCACCTGGTCGCGGCGGGCCACGTTGACGAACATCTCGGCGATCGAGCCGCGGAGCGCGGCCTGCTCGCGGGCGACCTTGATCGTCGTCTGGTTCACGTCGTTGAACGCGGTCGCGAGCTGGCCGACCTCGTCGCTGGACTCGACGGTGATCGGCGCGAGGTCGATGCCCGGGCCCTGGCCCGGGACGGCGACCTGCTCGACGAGCTTCGGGAGCTGCTCGCGGACGTCCTCGGCGGCGTCCGTGAGGCGCCGCAGCGGGTTGACGATCGCGCGCGCGATGAAGCCCGCCACGAGGATCGAGGCGACGACCGCGGCGAGCGTCACGAGGATGGTGATCACGGCGCGGGTCGTGGCCGCCCCCGCGAGGTCCGAGGCCTTCTCTGCGGTCTCGGTGCGCACGGCGTCGCGCACGGGGGCCGTCTGGTCGCGATCTTCCTGCGAGAGGTTCGGCCACTGCTCCGCCTGGCTGGGCGGCGTGGCAGCCGGGCGGGACCCGATGAGGTTCTGCCGGATCTGGTTGTAGGTCGCCGTCGGCGTCTCGAGGCGGAACTCCCCCGGCAGCTGGCGGACCGCGGCCCGTGCGCGGCCGGCGAGCGTGTCTCCGGTGGTGACGAGGACGGCGGCCTGCTGGTTGGTGACGGTGTTCTGCTGGCCCGCCTGCGCAGCCTGGAGCACCGCTCCGGCCAGCGGCTGCTCGAGCGCCTGCTGCGCGAGCAGCTCGTCGAGCAGCACGTAGGTGTCGAGGTACTGCGCGAGGCTGCGGTCGGGGGTGGTGTCCGCGAGCGTGCGCGGCACGTCCAGCGCCGCGTCGATGAGATCGCCGTACATCGAGTTGCGCTGCAGCTGGCCGAGGCCGGACCGGTCGATCGCCTGGCGGACACCGATGAGCTCGGACCGGTCACCGATCGTGTCGGCCACCGCCTTGCGCACGCGGGGGTCGAGCGCCGACGTGTTGAGCCGCTCGTACGCGCGGTCGCGGGCGTCGAGCGCGCGGTCGGTCTTCTCGCGCTGCGCCATCATCTGCGCCGTGGCTTCCTCAGCCGTCTCACGCGTGCTGTTGGCGTCGAGGAACGAGTACGTGCGCTCGGCCGCGATCTCCGTCCCGGCCGCGTCCTGCGCCGCGAGCGCCGCGACGAGCGCGCTCGTCTGGCTCGCGTCGCGCGCGGTCCCGATGGCCTGCGCCGAGATGATCGCCGCGGCGGCGAAGAGGACGAGGACGGGCACCGCGAGTGCCGCAAGGATCTTCCCGCGGACGCTCAACCTGCGGAGCATACGAACCTGCCTCCATCACCTGGTCCACCCGTTCGGCGGCATGGTCGACGCGCGTGGCAGCGGCGCCTCCCGGGCTCGCTCCCCGGTCGTGCGTACTAACTATCGGTGCACAGCTCCCGGACACCTAATCCGCGAGGAACGCGAACAATCGCCCTCGTCCCGCGGTGCCCCCGTCGGCGAACCGGCGCCCCCCGGGCCGTCCGCGTAGTCTCGGCGATGTGCGAGGCGTCACGATATCGGGCCCCGGTGGCCCTGAGAAACTAACGGTTTCCACGCTCCCTGACCAGACCCCTGGGCCGGACGAGCTCGTGGTGGACGTCGCTTCCGCTGGCGTGAACCGTGCTGACCTGCTACAACGCGCTGGATCTTACCCTCCGCCGCCGGGCGCACCCGACTGGCCGGGCCTGGAGGTCTCGGGCACGGTGGCCCGCGTCGGGGACGCGGTGTCGGGCTGGTCGGTCGGCGACCGCGTCGTCGCGCTGCTCGACGGCGGCGGCTACGCGGAGCAGGTCCGGGTGCGCGCGACGCAGGTGCTCCCGGTCCCCGACGGGGTCGACCTCGTGGACGCGGCCGCGCTCCCGGAGGCGGTGTGCACCGTGTGGAGCAACGTGGTCGACGTCGGCCGTCTGGCGCCCGGCGAGTGGCTGCTCGTGCACGGCGGCTCGGGCGGCGTCGGGACGGTGGGCATCCAGCTCGGGGCGGCGCTCGGGGCGCACGTCGCCGTGACGGCGGGCGGCCGAGAACGCGCCGACCGGTGCCTCGCGCTCGGGGCGAGCGTCGCCGTCGACCACCGCACGGAGGACTTCGTCGCCGCGGTGCGGGACGCGTCGGGCGGCCACGGCGCGGACGTGGTGCTCGACGTCGTCGGCGCGGCCTACCTGCCGCGCAACCTCGAGGTCCTCGCCACGGGCGGGCGCCTCGTCGTCATCGGCATGCAGAAGGGACGACGCGCGGAGCTCGACCTCGGCCTCCTCCTCGCCCGGCGGGCCACGGTGGCCGGGACGACGCTGCGGGCCCGCCCGCCGCAGGAGAAGGCGCGCATCGTGCACGAGGTGCTGACGCACGTCTGGCCCCTCGTGGAGGACGGCCGGGTGCGGCCGGTCGTGCACGCGCGGCTGCCGCTCGACGAGGCGGCACGCGCGCACGAGCTGCTCGACTCGGGCGAGGTGTTCGGCAAGGTGCTGCTCGTCCCGTGACGGCGGAGGGCGCCCGTCGGTGCGCGCGAGGGTGGCACGCGCAAGACTGGACCCATGGCTGACGAACCGCGCGACCCCCGTCCCGACGAGCCCACCGCTCCCGACCCCGCGACGACCGCGCAGGGCGACGACGAGCCCGGCCGTTCCACCGTGGTCATGCCCGACGGCACGGGGGTGAGCGTCGTCGAGAGCGACGACTCGACCGACCCCGACCGCAACCCGGCGACCGTCATCGAGGAGCCGGCGAAGGTCATGCGCATCGGCGGCATGATCAAGAAGCTCCTCGACGAGGTGCGCGACGCCCCGCTCGACGAGGCGGCGCGCTCGCGGCTCGCGGAGATCCACGAGCGGTCCCTCACGGAGCTCGAGGAGGGCCTCTCGCCGGACCTGGTCGAGGAGCTGCACCGCATCACGCTGCCGTTCTCGGACGACAGCGTCCCGACCGACGCGGAGCTGCGCGTCGCGCAGGCGCAGCTCGTGGGCTGGCTCGAAGGGCTGTTCCACGGCATCCAGACGGCGCTCGTCGCGCAGCAGATGGCCGCGCAGGCGCAGCTCTCGCAGATGCGCCGCGCCCTGCCGCCCGGCTCGCTGCCGCCCATGGGACCGGGCGCGCCCGGCGGGATGCCGGGGCAGCAGCCGCGTCCGGACGAGCACGACGGCCGCCCCTCGCCCGGCCAGTACCTCTGAGGTCCCGGCCCGCTCAGGCGGGCGGGGGGTCGGTCGGCGCGACGTCGTCCGGCTCCCCGCGCCTGCGCGTCCCCGGGCGCGCGGCGGTCATGGCGATCGCCCCGGAGACGAGCACGAGGCCGACCAGCTCCAGGGGGCTCGGGACCTGTCGCAGCACGACGGCGCCCACCACGGCCGCCGTCGCCGGGAGCAGCGCGAGGAGCACCGAGAACGTCGCCGCGCTGACGCGGGTCAGGATCACCTGCTCGAGCGCGTAGGGCACGACGGACGAGAACAGCGCGATCCCCGCGACGGCCACGGCGTGCCGCCAGTCGCCGAGCACCGGGACGGCGTCCGGCGCGAGGAACGGCCCGAACGCGAGCGCGCCCACGGTCATCCCGACCGCGAGCGACGTGACCCCCGAGCCGCCGACGGCGACCCGGCGGCCGAGCACGATGTACGCGGCCCAGCACGCCGCGGCCACGCCGATCGCCGCGAGGCCGACCACGGCGTCGTCGTGCGGGAGGTCGGACCCGACCGTCACGCCGGCGAGGAGCACGACCCCGGCCGCGGCGACGGCGATGGCGCCGCGCTCGCGCCAGCCGCTGCCCGTGACCGCGGCCACGGCGACCGGGCCGAGGAACTCGATCGCGACGGCGGTCCCGAGCGGGAGGTGGTCGATCGCGACGTAGAAGGCGAGGTTCATCGCCGCGAGCGCGACCCCGAAGACCGCGGCCCACGCGAGGTCGTGCCGCGTCCACCGTCGCTGCCACGGGCGGCGCCAGGCGAGCAGGAGCAGCGCGGACGCAGCGATGCGCAGCCACCCCACCTCGACCGCCCCGGCGACGGCGAACAGCCCGACGGCGATCGCCGCACCCAGGTACTGCGTGAGGCCCGAGACGACGAACAGCGCCGGTGCCGGGACGCGGTCGAGGGCGGCGGTTCGGGTGGGCACCGACCGACTCTACGACCGCGCCCGCACTGCGCACGCACTGCGCCGTCGCACGCCGGGCGTGCGACGGCGGCCCGCCCGCCGTGCGGGACGGGCCGCCGCCACGGGCTCGGTGCGGCCGGCGTCAGCCCTTGACCGAGCCGGCGAGCAGGCCGCGCACGAAGTACCGCTGGAGCGCGAGGAACACGACCACGGGCACGACCATCGAGATGAAGGCGCCCGCCGGGAGCAGGTGCCAGCTCGCGCCGCGCGAGCCGGACAGCTCGGCGAGCCGCACCGTGATGGGTGCGGTGTCCTGGCCGGACGCGAACGTCAGCGCGACGAGCAGGTCGTTCCACACCCAGAGGAACTGGAAGATGCCGAACGCCGCGATGGCGGGGACGAGGAGCGGCATGAGGACCTGGAAGAAGATCTTCACGTGCCCCGCGCCGTCCACCCGGGCGGCCTCGACGAGCTCGCGCGGGATGTCCTTCATGAAGTTGTGCAGCAGGAAGATCGCGAGCGGCAGCGCGAAGATCGAGTGCGACAGCCACACGGGCCAGAACGAGCCGTCGATGCCCCAGTCCACGTACTGCGTGAGCAGCGGGACGAGCGTGACCTGGATGGGCACGATCTGGAGCGCGAAGACCGCGACGAACAGCATGTTGCGGCCCTTGAAGTTCACCCACGCGAACGCGTACGCGGCGAGCGACGCGAGCGTGATCGGGATGATCACCGCGGGCAGCGTGATGACGAGGGAGTTGACGAAGTACGTCGCGAAGCTCGTCGAGCCGCCGAACAGCGCGTCGGTGTAGTTGTCGACCGTGAACTCCGGGTTCGCGAACGCCTCCCACCACCCCGACCGGCGGATCTCGCGCGGCGGCCGGAACGACGTGACGAGGAGCCCGAACGTCGGGATCGTCCACAGGACGGCGAGCACGATCGCGATGATCGACGCGGGCCGCGAGGAGACCTTGCGGCGCACCTTGTCGGCGCGGGCGTCGAGGCCGGCGACGATGCCCTGGCCGCTGCCCTCCTCGACGGTCTCGTCGACGAGCGGGGCGTCGGGCACGGAGGCGGACAGTGGGGTGCTCATCGGATCTCCTCCGCCTGCTTCAGCTGCCGCACGTTGTACACGATGATCGGGATGACGAGCACGAAGAGGATGACGGCGAGCGCGGCGCCCAGGCCCTGCTCGCCCTGGCGCAGCGCCTGCGTGTAGAACTCGTTCGCCACGACCGACGTCTCGAACCGGCCGCCCGTCATCGTGCGGACGATGTCGAAGACCTTGAGCGTGCCGATGGCGATCGTCGTGAGGACGACCACGAGGGCCGGGCGGATGCTCGGCACCGTGATGTAGCGGAACATCCGCATGCCGCCGACGCCGTCGAGCCGGGCCGCCTCGACGATGTCGTCCGGGATGGCGCGGATCGCGGCGGCGAGGATCGTCATCGCGAACCCGGCCTGGATCCAGATCATCACGAGGATGAGGAAGAACGTGTTCGCCGGCGCGCTGAGCAGGAACTGCTGCGGCTCCAGCCCCAGCCACACGAGGACCTGGTTGAACAGGCCGATCTGCGGCTGGCTGGCCGGCTTGTACTCGTACATGAACTTCCAGATGATGCCCGCGCCGACCATGGAGATCGCCATGGGCAGGAAGATCAGGGTCTTGGCGAGCTTCTCGAAGCGGGACCGGTCGACGACGACCGCGTACACCAGCCCGAGGAACGTCGAGACGAGCGGGACGACGATGACCCAGATCGCGGTGTTGCGCAGGACGATCTGGAACTCGTCCCGCGTGAACGCGGTGACGTAGTTGTCGAACCCGACGAACGCGGAGCCCGTGCGGTTGTAGAACGAGTCGCGGATGGTGCGCAGCCCCGGGTACAGCAGGCCGAACGCGAGCATGACGACCGCGGGCCCGGCGAACGCGATCGCGACGACCCAGCCGGGCACGCGCCTCGGCCGGTCGACGAGGAAGAGGATCAGACCCATGACGACGACGAAGAGCAGGATCGCGACGACCATCACCGCGAGCTTGCCCCCCGTCCCGGAGGGTTCGAGCAACCAGTCCATGTGAGGCTCCTGAGGTGGCCGGCGGCGGCCGGGACGACGAGGTGGACGACGAGGGACGGTCGCCGAGGGCGGGCCGCCCGGGTCCCGCCCGGGCGACCCGCCCCCGGGTCGACGCGCGGGGCCCGGGGCCCGACGACGTGGCTCGCGCCGCGCCGTCAGCCCCCGGGCCGCTCGCGGGTCAGGACGTCGGCCAGGACGCCTCGATGGCGTCGAGCACGGCCTGGTCGGACTTGTCGCTCGCGATCCACTCGGTCATCTCGGACCAGAACGAGCCGGCGCCGACGGCGGCGGGCATCATGTCCGAGCCGTCGAAGCGGAACGTGTAGCTCTCGTCCGTGAGCAGCTCGTACGCCTGCTGGTCCATCGGCGACTGCAGCAGGTCGGGGTCGAGACCGTTGTTCGCGCTGATCCAGCCCTGCGGGGTCACGCTCGCCTTGGCGTTGGACCACTCGGGGCTCGACAGGTACGCGTGGAAGGCCTGGACCTCGGGACGGTCGTTGAACGCCGCGACGAACTCGCCGCCACCGAGCAGCGGCTTGTCGTCGGCCGACTCGCCCGGCAGGTAGAACGCCCACACGTCGCCGTCCTCGGCCACCTCGAGGTCGGGGTCGAGGGTCGTCCAGTTCGCCTGGTAGAACGTGGCCTGGCGGTGCATGTAGCAGAGGCCGTCGATGATCGGGTACCCGCCCTCGGTGAACTCGGTCGTCGCGATGCTGCTCACGTCGCCCAGGCCACCGTTGACGTAGTCCTCGTTCTTCAGCACGTCGCCGACCGTGGCGAGGGCCGTCGCGATCTGCGGGTCGTTGAACGGGATCTCGTGGTTGACCCACTGGTCGTAGACCTCGGGGCCCGCCGTGCGCAGGACGACGTCCTCCATCCAGTCGGTGGCCGGCCAGCCGGTCGCCTCGCCGGACGCGATGCCGGCGCACCAGGGCTTCACGTCGCCCTCGGGGTTGTCGGCGACGATCTGGTCGGAGAGCTCCATGAGCTCGTCCCACGTCGTCGGGACCTCGTAGCCCGCCTCCTCGAACATGGACGGCGAGTACCAGACGAACGACTTCACGTTCGCGCCGAGGGGCGTCGCGTAGAGCGTGCCGTCGACGGTGCCGTACTCCTTCCAGGACTCGGTGTAGTACTGGTCGACGTTGGCCGCGGCCTGGTCGCCGACCGGCTGGATCGCGTCGGGGAAGTCCGCGACGATGCGGCGCAGGAGGCCGGGCTGCGGCAGGTACGCGATGTCGGGTGCGCTGCCGGACTGGATGCGGACGGGGAGCTGCGCCTCGAACTCCTTGGAGCCCTCGTAGTCGATCGTCGCGCCGGTGCACTCCTCGAACGGCTCGTACGACGCCTGCTGCTGCTCGGCCTCGGTGTCGACGATCGTCGAGTAGACCGAGACGGTCTTGCCGGACAGGTCGCCGTACTGCTCGAAGTCGGCGCAGTCCACCTCCGCGCTGGGCGACTCGTCGCCCCCGCCGCCGCCCCCGCTGCTGCACGCCCCGAGCACGAGCGCGAGGCTCGCGCCGCCGGCGGCGACCGCCAGCGTGCGGCGACGCGCCGCGCTGGTCCTCGTGGTCCTGGTCATCTCAGCCTCCACCTCGTCGTGGGTCCGGACGCCGTCACCCCGGTCCGGTGGGGACCGGGCGCATCGCGACGTCGCGAGCGCGGGTGCGCTCTCGCCCTCCCACCATGCAAGCGGTTGCATGCCGCGGGTGCAAGCACAGCGGAGGCGAGTTTGGGTAACGATTCCGTCACGCGGGCCGGGTGCGCGCTCTCTCGGGCCGCGCGCGGCTGGTCGCGCTCCCACACCGCGTTCCCCCGCGGGGGCACGCACGGCGGTACGAGAGAGCGGACCGGCCTACGCGCTCGGCGCGAGCGGCGCCGTCGAACCGCGCCGGACGAGCTCCGTCGGGTAGGTCAGGCTCTCGGGGACGGGGGCACCGTTGATCATGTCGAGGAGCAGGAGCGCCGCGTCGAAGCCCTGCTGGTAGGCGTCCTGCGCGATCGTGGTCAGACCGACCAGCTCGCCGAGGTCGTGCCCGTCCACGCCCACGACGGACAGGTCCTCCGGCACGCGCAGGCCCAGGTCGCGCGCCGCGAGGATCGCCCCCATCGCCATCTCGTCCGACGCCGCGAACACCGCGGTGACGTCGGGACGACGGCGCAGCAGCTCCGCGGTGGACTCGCGCCCGCCCGCGACGTCGAAGTCGCCGTTCACCTCGAGGTCCGGCTGCACGACGACGCCCGCTTCCTCGAGCGCGCGCACGTACCCCCGCGCCCGCTCCACGGGCGGGGACCACGACGACACCAGGTCCGGGACTCCGGTCACGTGCCCGATCACCCGGTGCCCGAGGTCGAGCAGGTGGCGCGTCGCCGCCCGCCCGGTCGCGACGTCGTCGAGCCGGACCGTCACCTGCTCCGCCGGCCCCGACCCCACGAACGCCAGCGGCCGCGCGAGCCCGACGAGCGAGCGCACCTCGTCGTCGTCCAGCGGCAGCCCGACGACGAGCGTCCCGTCCACGCGGTGGCGCAGCACGCTCGGGTCGACCCGCCGGCGCGACGACGTGCGGCGGACGTCGAACGTGTAGAGCAGCACGTCGTAGCCCAGGTCGCGCAGGGCGCGCTCGGCACCCTCGATGACGTTGGCGAAGAACCACCGGTTCACCCACGGGGTCAGCACGCCGATCGTGCGGGTCCGCCCCGTGGCCAGGGACGACGCCGACGGCGTGGGCACGTACCCGAGCCGCGCCGCCTCCGCGAGCACCCGCAGGCGCGTCGCCTCGGAGACGTTCGGCAGGCCGCGCAGGGCGCGCGAGACGGTCGCCGTGGACACCCCGGCGGCCTGGGCGACGTCGTCGATACCTGCCACGACGGGTGATGCTGCCACGCCGGGACGGACCCTGGCGAGGCGCCGTGCCGCATCGTGAGCAGATCGATGCAAGCGCTTGCTCCCGCCGGGACCGATATCGTGGTCGGGCCCACCCTCGGCACCGCTCGGCATGCACGAGCCCGCCGTGCCGTCGTCGGGCACCACGACCTGCGAACCGGAAGGACCACGATGATCGAGCTGAGGACCCCGCGGGAGATCGAGCAGATGCGGCCCGCCGGACGGTTCGTCGCCGACGTCCTCACCACGGTGCGGGCCGCCACGAAGGTCGGGACGAACCTGCTCGAGCTCGACGAGATCGCGCACCGGATGATCCGCGACCGCGGGGCCGAGTCCTGCTACATCGACTACCACCCGTCGTTCGGCGCCAGCCCGTTCGGCAAGGTGATCTGCACGTCCGTGAACGACGCCGTGCTGCACGGCCTCCCCCACGACTACGCGCTGCGCGACGGCGACCTGCTGAGCATCGACTTCGCCGCGTCCGTCGACGGGTGGGTCTCGGACTCGGCGCTGTCGTTCGTCGTCGGCACGCCGCGTGCGGGCGCGCTCGGCGAGGCGGACGCCCGGCTCATCCAGACGACCGAGCGCGCGCTCGAGGCGGGCATCGCCGCCGCGCAGCCGGGCAAGAAGGTCGGCGACATCTCGGCCGCCATCGCCGACGTCGCGCACGCCGCGGGCTACTCGGTGAACACCGACTTCGGCGGGCACGGCGTGGGCCGCACCATGCACGGCGAGCCCCACGTCCCCAACGACGGCCGTCGCAAGCGCGGGTTCCCGCTCAAGCCGGGCCTGGTCATCGCGATCGAGCCCTGGTTCCTCGAGACCACCGACGAGATCTACACCGACCCCGACGGCTGGACCCTCCGCTCCGCCGACGGGTCGCGCGGCGCGCACAGCGAGCACACCATCGCGATCACCGAGGACGGCCCCGTCGTGCTCACCGCCCGCGAGCCCCGCGACTGACCGCCCCCGCGAGGTAGAGCCCCGGTACCGCGAGGTAGAGCCCTGGTACCCCGAGGTCGAGCGGTGCACCGTGCGCGACGTGCGTGGCGCCCGGGACGTCCACGCCCCCGCCGTCGATCGAAGAGGATGAAGAGGATGACGCACGACGCTCTGGGAGGCGGCCTGAGCCGTGACGCCGGGAAGGCGCGGACCACGGACGCCCGGCCCCGCGACGGGCGTCGACGGCGAGCCGCGGCCCTCCTCACGGGCGGTCTCGTCCCCGTCACGCTCGTCGCGTGCGCCCCGGGAGCGCCGGACACCGACACCACCGAGAGCGTCGCGGTGGTCGAGGACTTCTTCGCGAAGCTGGAAGCAGGGAGGGCGAGCGACGCCGCGGCGCTCACCACGATCGACCTCGACGAGGACCTCGTCGACGACGACTTCTACCGTGCCTCCGTGGCCCGGCCCACCGATGCGCGCGTCGTGGCGTCCTCCGGCTCGCCCGCCGGTGCGAGCGTCACGGTCGAGTTCAGCCTCGACGGCGTCGACGCCCCCGTGAGCATGGAGGTCCGGACGACCCGCGACGGCGACCGGACCACGATCAGCGACCTCACCACCGCCGACACGATCGGCGCAGGTCAGCCCGTGTCCGGCACGCTGACGGTCAACGGCCAGGTCGAGTACCCGGCGGCGGACCTCACCCCGGTCACCTTGCTCCCCGGCGCCTACGCCGTCGAGTACACCGACCCGAACGGTCTCTTCGAAGGTCTGCTCCGAGGCTCCACGTTCACGGCCTACGTGCCCGACGTCGTCCGGGACGGCGAGGTCGCCGCCGAGGGCTTCGCGTTCACCCCGACCTTGATGCCCGACGTCGAGCCGGGAGTGGAGGAGGCGGTCGAACGTCTGCGGGCCGCCTGCGAGGACGAAGGCCTCACCGGTCCGTCATGCCCGTCGGAGCTCGTGGAGAACGCGCGCGAGGGCTCCCGCACGGAGTGGTTCGCCGAACCCGGGCCGGAGATCCGGTACGTCGACGGGGTGTACGAGGCGACGGCGCGGTACACCGTCCTGCTCCGGGACGGCGGCGACCTGCCGGCCGAGGTGCACGCCTCGTACACCGGGACCGTCTCGCGCGACGCGACGGGGAAGATCACCTTCACCCGGCCCTGAGGCGTGCGGCCCCGGTCGGGCCCCTCTCCCTCGGCGCCGGGGCGCTACCGCGCGGGCAGGAGGCTCTGGAGGACGCGCGCCGCGCCGTCGTCCTCGATGGGGGCGGTCACCTCGTCGGCCGCCGCCTGCACGACGTCGTCCGCGTGGCCCATCGCGACGCCGCGCGCCGCCCAGCGGAGCATCTCGACGTCGTTGCGCCCGTCGCCGACCGCGACGGTCCGGTGCGGCTGGACGTGCAGGGTGCGTCGCACGAGCTCCAGACCGGTCGCCTTGGTGACGCCGAGGGGCGCGATGTCCATCCACGCCGTCCACCCGACGGCGTACGTGACGTCGTCGAGGCCGAGCCGTTCGACGAGCTCGTGGAACTGCTCGCTCGTCGACCCCGGCGCCCGCACGACGACGCGCGTCACCTCACCGGACCACAGCTCGTCGAACGCGACGACGCGGTGCACGCCGTCGAGCTCGCCGTCGGGGAAGAGCTCGTTCATGCGGAACCCGACCCCGATGTCCTCGACGGCGTACCGCGCGTCGGGCAGGTGCTCGCGCAGGAGCCGCAGGGCCGGGCCCGGGTCGAACGTCACGACGTCCTCGAGCACGTACCCGTCGGGCTCGTCGGGGTCGAGCCGCGCGGTCACCGCGCCGTTCGACGCGACGACCCAGCCGCGGTCGATCCCGAGGATCTCCGCGACGGGCGTCATCGCGATGAGCGACCGGCCCGACGCGAGCACCACGTGGTGCCCCGCCGCGCGCAGGTCGGCGACGGCGTCGCGCACGTCCTCCGACAGCTCCTGGTCGTAGGACATGAGCGTGCCGTCGATGTCGAGCGCGACGAGCAGCGGCTCGGCCGCACCGGCCGTCTCCCGCGGGTCCGTCACGCCACCACCGGCTCGAGGACCTCGAGGCCCCCGAGGTACGGCCGCAGGCCCTCGGGCACGCGGACCGACCCGTCGGGCTGCTGGTGGTTCTCGAGGATCGCGACGATCCAGCGCGTCGTGCCGAGGGTGCCGTTCAGCGTGGCGACGGTCCGCGTCTCCGTCTTGCCGTCGGTCTCGACCCGCTCGCGCACGTTGAGGCGGCGGGCCTGGAACGTCGTGCAGTTCGAGGTCGACGTGAGCTCCAGGTAGCGCTGCTGCGTGGGGAGCCAGGCCTCGCAGTCGAACTTGCGCGCGGCGCTCGACCCGAGGTCGCCCGCCGCCGTGTCGATGACGCGGTACGGCAGGTCGACGAGGCGCAGCATCTGCTCCTCCCAGCCGAGCAGGCGCTGGTGCTCCGCGGCGGCGTCGGCCGGGTCGCAGTAGGAGAACATCTCGACCTTGTGGAACTGGTGCACGCGGATGATGCCGCGCACGTCCTTGCCGTGCGAGCCGGCCTCGCGCCGGTAGCACGCGCTCCACCCGGCGTAGCGCAGCGGGCCGCCCGACAGGTCGACGATCTCGTTCGCGTGGTAGCCCGCGAGCGCGACCTCGCTCGTGCCGACGAGGTAGAGGTCGTCCTTCTCGAGGCGGTAGATCTCGTCCGCGTGCGCGCCCAGGAACCCGGTGCCCTGCATGACCTCGGGCCGCACGAGGGTCGGCGTGATGACGGGCGTGAAGCCCGCCGCGATCGCCGTGTCCATCGCGGCGTTGAGCAGCGCGAGCTCGAGGCGCGCGCCCACACCCGTGAGGTAGTAGAACCGGGCGCCCGAGACCTTCGCACCGCGCTCGGTGTCGATCGCGCGCAGGCCCTCGCCCAGCTCCAGGTGGTCGCGCGGCGTGAACCCCTCGGCGGCGAAGTCGCGGATCGTGCCCTCCTCGCGCAGCACGACGTAGTCGTCCTCGCCCCCGGGAGGCGCCCCCTCGACGACGTTCGAGATGCGGAACAGCAGCCCGCGCAGCTCCTCCGACGCGGCGTCCGCGTCGGCCTGCCGCGCCTTGACGTCGGCGGCGAGCTGCTTGGTGCGCGCGAGCAGCTCCTGCTTCTCCTCCCCCTGCGCCTGGGCGACCAGCTTGCCGAGGGACTTCTGCTCGGCACGCAGGCTCTCGAACTCGCTCAGCGCGGCGCGGTGGCGCGCGTCGGCGTCGAGGGCGGCGTCCACCAGCGCGGGGTCGTCACCACGGGTGACCTGGCTGGCACGGACGATGTCGGGGTTGTCGCGCAGGAGGCGGAGGTCGATCACGCCAGCAGCCTAACGAACCCGGCGGCGCGGCGGTCGTGGTCCTCCACAGCGGAGGTCGATCACGCCAGCAGCCTCACGAACCCGGCGGCGCGGCGGTCGTGGTCCTCCCCAGGCGGAGGTCGATCACGCCAGCAGCCTCACGAACCCGGCGGCGCGGCGGTCATGGTCCTCCCCAGGCGGAGGTCGATCACGCCAGCAGCCTCACGAACCCGGCGGCGCGGCGGTCGTGGTCCTCCACAGCCGCGACCCGGCTACGGTGTCGCCATGGCCTGGACCCTCTGGGTCGCGATCGCGGCGCTCGCCGTCGCCGTCGTGGCCCTCGTCGTCGCGCTGGGGCTGCGCGCCCAGCAGTCGCGCCTGCGGCGCGCGCACGGCGCGGACCTCCCCGTCGAGGAGACGCCCGCCGACGACGACCCGCGCGAGCTCGTCGCGTTCGTCGCGAACCCGTCGAAGCCCGACGTCGTCGGGCTGGAGGCCGTGGTGCGCCGCGCCTTCGCCGACGCCGCGCTCCCCGACCCGCTGTGGTTCGAGACGACGATCGCCGACCCGGGCGTCGGGCAGACGCGCGCCGCGCTCGCCCAGGGGGCGGACGTCGTCGTCGCCGTGGGCGGGGACGGCACGGTCCGCGCGGTCGCGGAGGGCATGGTCGGCAGCGGCCGCACGATGGGCCTCGTGCCCGTCGGCACGGGCAACCTCCTCGCGCGCAACCTCGACCTGCCCGTGGGCGACGCCCGCGCGGCGCTCGCCGTCGTGATCGCGGGGTCGGACCGCCCGATCGACGTCGGCTGGGTCACGGTCCTGCGGTACGCGGACCCCGCGGGCCCCGGGGACGTGGAGGGCACGACCCTCGACCCGGCCCGGGCCCCCGGCAAGGAGCACATCTTCCTCGTCATCGCGGGCCTCGGGTTCGACGCCGCGATGGTCGCCGACGCCGACGACGAGCTCAAGGCCAAGGTCGGGTGGGTCGCGTACTTCGTCGCCGGGATCCGCCACCTGCACGGTCGGCGCATGCGCGCCCGCATCCAGCTCGACGACTCCCCGCCCGTCGACGCGCGGCTGCGCTCGCTCATGATCGGCAACTGCGGTCGGCTCCCCGGGGGCATCACGCTCCTGCCCGACGCCGTGATCGACGACGGCGTGCTCGACGTCGCCGCGGTCGACACGCGCGGCGGAGTGATGGGCTGGGCGCAGCTCTTCGGCGAGGTCGTCATGCAGGGGCTCGGCGTCCGGAACGACCTGCCCGCCAAGATCGGGCGCATCGACCACGCGCGGGCCCGGCGCGTGCGGGTACGGGTCGAGGAGGGCGAGCAGGCGCAGGTCGACGGCGACGTGCTGGGCCTCGCGGTCGAGATCGAGACCCGCGTCGACCCCGGCGCGCTGGTGGTGCGCACGGCCTGACGCGCGGCGTCGAGCCCGCGGGGCGCGGTCAGGCTGCGGGGGGCGTCTCCGCGTCGATCGCCGACCGCATGACCGTCGTCGGCGGGACGACCTGCTCCCCGCCGACGCGGGTGAGGCCGGCGAGCCCGACGCCGACCATGAGCAGTCGCCCCGCCGCCTCCCGGCGTCGCGCGTCACCCCGGTCGCCGAGGGCGTCCGCCAGGACGTCGGTCAGGAGCCCGAGCGTCTCGACGTAGGCCCGCGCGACGACGGGGCGCAGCTGCGCGTGCGCCCCCGCCTCCGCCCACCGGGCGAGCGCCTGCCCGTCACCCGCGGGCCCGAGCAGGTCCTCGAAGAAGAGCTCGAGCGCGGCGCGGGCGGCGCGACCGCGGGCGGCCTCCTCGAACCGGACGATCTCGACGTCCGCGTACCGCCGCCACGCCTCGGCGACGAGCGCGTCCGTCGACGCGAAGTGGTGGTGGATCTGCCCAGGGGACCCGCCGAGCTCGTCGGCGACGGCGCGCGCGGTGACGGCCCCGAGACCGTCGCGGCGCACGACGGCCGCAGCTGCGGCGACGATGGAGTCCCGACGCTCCGCGCGCGGCAGGTAGGCCATCAACGACTCCTCGTCCGCGCCGCGGGGGCGCCGTCGGTCAGGGTGTGCAGGAACGCGACGGTACGCGTCCGCAGGCCCTCCCGACGAGCTCGCACGACCTCGTCGGGCGGGGGGTCGAGCGGACCGCCCGACCGGACGGTCCGGACGTTGCGGTGGCAGTCGAGGTCGGTGCACAGCAGGAGGCCCACGCTGCTGAGCCGCTTCCTCGGGTCCCGCGACGGCCGGTGCGCCGCGAAGAACGCGACCTCGTTGAACCGCCGCGAGAACCGGCACAGCGCGCACATCACGGCGCGCGACGCGACCTCGGCGTGGCTCGGGCTCTGGCGCAGGAGCGCCCCGACCGCGCGCCCGTCGACGTCCGCGACGAGGAACGCCCGCGAGGGCGCGCGCGGGTCGCGCCACCCGAGGTAGTCGAGCTCCTCCCAGCGCAGGTCGTCGAAGTGGCCGGGCAGGCGGATCTTCCCCTCCGCCGGGTCGACGTTGACGATCGCGGCCCGCGCCTCGGTGCGGGTCAGAGCGCGCACGGTCGGTCCTGAAAGTTGTACATGGATACAAGTTGTACACGGCACCAAATTGATACGTCCAGCGGATTGCGCGCAGCCGGCGTGGAGGCCGCGTGAGCGTCGCGCGCGGACCTGCGACGACGCCGCCGCCACGGTCGGAGGCGGCGTGACGCACCCCCGTAGGCTGGTCCGGTGACGTTCCCGGCCGCCGCGCTCCCCCCTGCCCGCACCCAGCCCGCCCGCCGGGACCGGGGCCTCGGGCCGCGGACGGCAGCGCTCGCCACGGCCGTCGCCCTGCTGCTGACGCTCCTCGCCACGGCCGGCCCGGCGGCGGCGACCACCGCGGCCGGATCGGCGGCGACCACCGCAGGTGCTCCGGCGGTCGCGTCGGGCGGCTCGGCGAGCAGCGAGGCCACCGTCGCGGCCGGCCCGCTCGCCACCGCGCCCGCGCACGACCCGCGCCCCGTCGTGCTGGTCGCGGTGGCCGGCCTGTACTGGAGCGACGTCTCCCCCACCGCGACGCCCACGCTGTGGTCGATGATCCGCACGGGGTCCGTCGCGTCGCTCAACCTCGGGCGCACGGCGTGCACGACCGACGCGTGGCTCACGCTCTCGGCGGGGCGCATGGTCTCGGCCCAGGCGGAGGAGCAGCCCGCGGAGCCGTTCCCGGCCGACGCCGAGGAGCCTGCGAGCGGCTGCCTCCCCCTGCCCGTGCCCGACGTCACGCCGACGGGGGCGACCACGCCCGACGCGCGCCCCGCCGACGTCCCCGGCTGGGCCGTGCTCACGGCGCCGACCACGGAGGAGACGCCCGCGCAGGCGGCGCGGCACGACCCCGGGACGGCCGCGGCCCGGCTCGCCGAGACGGGCGTCTGCACGACCGCCGTCGGGCCGGGTGCCGCCGTGATGCTCGCGGACGCCGTCGGTCACGTCGAGCGGTACTCGCCCTCGCTCGCCGCGCTCCCCGACGACGGCCTCGACGCGTGCGACGTGACGGTCGTCGACCAGGGCGAGATCGTCGACTCGGCCACCGGCCGAGGCGAGAGCCTCGACGAGCTCGAAGAGGCGCTCGCCCGGGTCATGGACGAGGTCGACCGGGGCACGCGCGTCCTGGTGGCCGGCGTGTCGGCGGGACCGGTCGGCGAGACGGGGCTCCAGGTCGTCGTCGACTGGCGCAAGGGGCAGCCGACGAGCCGCTGGCTCCACTCGCCGAGCACGCAGAAGGACGGCATCGTCCAGCTCACCGACCTGACGGCGACCGTCGTGGAGTCGGCGGGCGGCAGCACGGAAGGGCTCGAGGGCGCCGCCCTGGAGCAGGGCGAGGTGCGGCGCATGGACGTCGCCCGGACCGTCGAGAACCGGCAGTACCTCAACGTCCTCACCAGCACCATCCCCACCCTCTACCCCGTGCTCGTCGGGCTCCTCGTGGGCACCCTGGTCCTCGCGCTCGGGGGCGTCCTGTGGGCACGCCGTGCCGCCGTCCGCCACGGGCGCGAGCCCGGTCCGGGGCCCCGCGGCCTGCGCGTGCTCTCGGCCGTGCTCATGGTGGTCGCGGCGGCCCCGGTCGCGGCGTCGCTCGCGAGCCTGTCGCGCTGGTGGGTGTGGAGCGCCCCCGCCCCGGCGCTCACGCTCGCGCTCGCGGTGAGCGCGGTCGTCGTCGCCCTCGTCGCGTGGGTCGTCTCGCGCCTCCTGCCGCGACGCCCGTGGGCGCTGCCGTCTGCTCTCGCCGGGGTCACGTGGCTCGTGCTCACCGTCGACGGCGCGACCGGCACGACGCTCCAGCAGGCGTCCCTGCTCGGGACGTCGGCCGTCGTGGGCTTCACGCGCTTCTACGGCTTCAACAACGTCACCTTCGCCGTGTATGCCGTCGCGGGCCTCGTCCTCGCGGGCGGCCTCGCGTCGGCCGCGACCGCCCGCGGACGACGCCGCCTCGCGGCCTGGACCGTCGTCGCCGTCGGGGCGCTGACGGTCGTCATCGACGGCTGGCCCGCGTTCGGCGCCGACTTCGGCGGCATCCTCGCGCTCGTCCCCGCGTTCGCCGTCCTCGCGCTGCTCGTGGGCCGGGTGCGCATCACGTGGCTGCGCGCGCTCGTCGTCGCGCTCGCGACGGTGCTCGTGGTCGTGGTCGTCGCGGTCGTGGACTGGCTGCTGCCGGGCGGGAGGTCCCACCTCGGCGGGTTCGTCCAGACCGTCGTGGACGGGGCCGCGCTCGACGTGATCGGCCGCAAGGCGCTCGGCGCGTGGGCCACCCTCGCGAACCCCCTGGGCGCGGTCGCGGCGGTCCTCGTGGTGCTCCTCGCCGTCGCCGTGCTGCGCCCCGAGCGGTTCCGCCTGCCGGAGGTCGCGCGGGCCTACGAGACCTGGCCGATGCTGCGCCCGCTGGTCGTGGCGATCGTCGTCGTCGCGGGCGTCGGCTCCGTCCTCAACGACTCGGGCGTCATCATCGCGGTCATGGTCGTCGTCGTCGCGACCGCGATGATCGTCCCGGGGTTCCTCGCCCGCCCCGCGCCCCCGCAGACCGCGCGGGCCGTGCCCGAGCCGGGGATCCGACGCATGCCGACCATGCTCGCGACCGTGGGGGGCGGGCTCCTGCTCGTCCTCCTGCTCGCCTCGACGGTGCTCGCCTCGTCGGGGCTCCGGCCGGCGGCCAGCGCCGCCCCGGCGGGCGGCGAGGCCTCGGTGACCCGGACCGACGCGATCGCGACGGACCGGCCGGTCGTCGTCGTCGGCACCACAGGCGTCACGTGGGCCGACGTCACGTCGTCGGCCACCCCCACCCTCCACGCCCTGCTCACCGACGGCGCGGGCGCCGGCGGCGTCTCCCAGCCCACGGGGGCGGCGAGCCGCTGCACCGTCGGCGGCTGGCTCGCGCTCTCCGCCGGGCAGCTCGCCGAGGTCGCGACGGAGCGCGCTCCCGACGGCGCGTGGGCGTGCCCGACGCCGCAGCCCGCCCCCGACGGGGCGGACGGGGCGCAGGTCGAGGGCTGGGACGACCTGGTCGCCCTCCAGCGGGGCTCGGGCTACCAGGCGCGCCTCGGCGTCCTCGGCGACGCGCTCGCCGCGGCCGGCTCCGACGGCGCGGTGTGCGCGACGGCGGTGGGCCCGGGCGCTGCGGTCGCCCTCGCGGACTCCGCGGGCCAGGTCGCGCGCTACCGCGACCTCGCGGACGCGACGGCACCCGGCTCCGACGCGTTCGCGTGCCCCGTGACCGTCGTCGACGCGGGCGACGCGACCCCGCCGGTCGTCGACCCCGACCTCCCGGCGGACGAGCGCGCGACGCTGCGCAGCACCCTGCGCGCCGACCGCCTCACCGCGGTCGACGCGACCGTCGGCGCCGTGCTCGACGCGGCCCCGAGCGGCACGACCGTGCTCGTCGTGGACGTCGCCGGCGCGCCCGGCACCCGTCCCGCGCTCGGCACGACGCTCGTGCGCCCGTCGTCCGACGGCCCCGACCAGTCCCGCTACCTGACGAGCGCCGCCACGCGGACCGACGGCGTCGCGCGCGTGCTCGACGTCCCCGCCACGGTGCTCGACGCCGCGGGCGCCGCCACCCCGGCACGGATCCAGGACACCCCCCTGGCCTGGGGGTCGCCGCGCCCGGCCGACGCGACGACGACCGCCGACGCCCTCGCCGACCTCACGACGCGCGACCACGTGCGCCGCGCCGTCTACACCGCGTTCGTCGACGTGCCGCTCTACGCGGGGCTCGTGATCGCCGGGCTGTGCCTCCTGCTCGCGCCACGTGCCGCGCGCGCGACGGGCGACCGCGCGCGCGCCCGGTGGGCCCGGGCGGCGCACTGGGCCCGCGGGTCCGCGCTCGTCGTCGCCGCGGTGCCCACCGCCGCCTTCCTCGTGTCGCTCACGGGCTGGTGGCGGTTCGGGAACCAGACCCTCGCGATCGTCGTGTCCACGGTCCTCGCGACGGCAGCCGTCGCCGGCCTGGGCGCCCTCGCCCCACGCCGGCCGGTCTGGCTCGGCCCCGGCATCGTCGCGGGGCTCACGTTCGCCGTGCTCACGCTCGACGCGCTCGTCGGGACCCCGCTCAACCGGGCGAGCCCGCTCGGCTCGGCGCCCACGTTCGGCGCCCGGTTCTACGGGTTCGGGAACCCGACGTTCTCCGTGTACGCGGTCGCGGCGCTCGTCGTCGCCGCGGCGCTCGCGCAGTGGCTCGTCGCGCGCGGCCACCGGTACGCCGCCGCCGCGACGGTGGGCGTCATCGGTCTCGTGACGATGGTCGTGGACGTGTGGCCGACGCTCGGCGCCGACCTCGGCGGCGGTCTCGTCGTCGTGCCGGCGTTCGCCGTGCTGGGCCTCGCCGCCTCGGGCGCGCGCGTCACGTGGCGGCGCTTCCTGCTCGTCGCCGCGGCGGGCGTCGCGCTCGTCGCCGCCGTCGGCGTGCTCGACTGGCTGCGCCCGGCCGACGAGCGCTCGCACCTGGGCCGGTTCGTCGGGCAGGTCGTCGACGGGTCGGCGTGGGAGACGCTGCTCCGCAAGGCGGGCTACGCGGCGCGGTCCGTGCTGGGCGGGGTGCCCGTGTGGCTGACGATCGCCGTGCTCGTCGCGGCCGCGCTGCTGCTCTTCTGGCCGCGGCGCTTCACGCCGCGGTGGTTCGCGCGCACGGAGGCCGCGTGGCCGCTCGTGCGCCCGACCCTGCTGGCGCTGTGGATCGTGGCCGTCGCAGGCTCGCTCGTCAACGACTTCGGCGTGCGGATCGCGCTCATCGCGCTCATCCCGGCCGTCCCGCTGCTCACCGTCGCCGCGCTCCACGCGGCGGACGACGGCGACGGCACGGACGAGAGCTCAGACGACGACCCGGACGACCGCTCCGGTGCGGAGGGCCCCGCGGCGCGGGTCGGGAGCACCGCGTCCTGACGCAGGTCAGTCCCGCACGTCGGCCGCGACGTCGTGCAGGACGAAGGTCGCGAACCCCAGCTCGCGTCGGGCACCGTCCAGCCAGGCGTCACGATTCTCCCGTGCGGCGGCGAGCGCCTGGGCACGGTCCTCGGCCGTCGGGGCCTCCCGGACGGCCCAGTCGACGAGCGAGCCCGTCCAGCTGAGCTGGTAGTCGTCCCACTCGGCCAGGGTGCTGACGTGCCCGAACGACGGCTCGAACCCGTGCGCACGGACGGCCCGCACGAAGCCGGCGAGATCGGGATAGGCGTCGGCGGGGACGTCGAGCGCCGCGAGCGCCGCGGCCGACGGGGTGCCCTCCCAGATGCTGTCACCGACCAGCGCCTGGCCGCCGGGGCGCAGGCGCTGCCGGACGGCGCCCAGCGTGGCGTCCAGCCCCCCGAAGGCGTGGCTCGCGCCGACGCACAGCACGACGTCGAACGCCCCGTCGTCCCAGGTGGCGGCGTCCGTCTCGATCCACCGCACCCGATCGCCCAGCCCTCGCTCGTCGGCACGCCGTGCCGCCGAGGCCGGGAGCATGTGGTCGATCCCGACGCCGGTGGTCCCGGGGTGGGCGAGCAGCAGCTTCTGCAGCCACTCGCCCTCGCCGCACCCGAGGTCGACGGCGCGGGCGCCGTCGGCCGGGCTCAGCCAGCCGACCAGCTCCCGCAGCCGCTCGGGCGCCACGGGCGCCCCGATCGGATGGCGCAGGTGGGCGATGTCGAAGATCTCGGACCGTTCCATCCCGCGACGCTACAGGCCGCACCGCGCCGCGCGGTGCCGCCCTCCGGGCCGCACCACCGGGTGGCTCACGCGTGGAGCGCGCCCTCGGTGAGCACGAGCCCGCTGCCGCTCGCCGCGAGGTCGGCCATCGCGACGCTCCGGACCGCGGGGTCCTCGTACGTGTTCCAGTAGTAGGTCTGCGTGCGCGCGGAGAACAGGCCCGTGTAGACGGTCTTCTCGAACTCGCCGGACCCCATCGCCGCGCAGCCGTCGACCATCGCGACCTGCTGCAGCGTGTGGAAGGCGCGGCTCACGTTCTCCTCCTCGGTGCCCTTGGTCGGGTAGTGGGAGTTCACGTAGGCCGCGCGGACGAAGCGGGACGGCGAGTAGTAGTCGCCGGGGACCCCGCGCATGTGCGAGCCCGAGCCGAACGGGGCGAGGTGGGCCCGGCCCACGACGGTGTCCTCGGGGAAGTCCGGCGAGACGTTGAGGTAGTTGCGCAGGTTCTCGTGGTGCCAGGTGAACCCGGGCTGGTTCGTGAGGACGTCGACGTCGTCGTCGAACACCTGCATGCCCGCGCTGGTGTACTCGACCACGATCGCGCGGCGCGCGTCGCCGATGAACCAGTGGAGCAGCGAGCTCGGGTACCTGTCGTTGATCGGACGGTCCACGATCGCGACGTCGCGCAGCGCGGCCTCGACCTCGTCGACCGTCGCGAACTGCGCGCACACCCACAGCGGGAACTCGAACGCGGCCACGTTGACCGCGCCGTCGACCGGGCCGGACGCGTAGTCCGCGTACCCGGGGAAGTTGAGGCCCGCGACGGCGAGCCCCGCGTCGTTGCCGCAGTCGAAGTACAGCGGCGTGTCCTCCTCGACGATCCCCATGCCGAGGACCGCGTGCTCGATCCCGCGCACCGCGCCGAACGGCGACCGGGGCGTGTAGCCCGTCGGGGTCAGCAGCACCTGCTGCCCGTAGCCCGTCGTCCAGTCGAGGTTGCGGGCGAGGTAGAGGTTGCCGTCGTCGTCCGTGAACCTGATCCCTGTGCACATGGCGCTGCCCCCGTCGTCGTCGGCACGGCACGCGGGACCGCGCGCCGCCGGGACACGACGTCGTGCCCCGTCCTCCCATGGTGCGTCCGTGCGGGCTCCGGGGCCACTGCCGGGGCCGGCCGGTCAGGGCTGGAGATACACCGAGACGTGGGCCTCGATCGCGCGCTCCGCACGGCCGGGGTCGCCCGAGCGGAGCGCGGCGAGCAGCTCACGGTGCTGCTCGACGACGGCGTGCGCGTCCTCGTGGTGCGGCGCGTCCCGGACGAAGTACGCCCGGACGCGCGGCTGGATGAGCCGCCAGATCTGCAGCGACTGCGTGTGGCTCGCGGCGGCGATCACCGCCTCGTGGAACTCGAGGTCGAGGTCGGCGAGCCGCCGGGCGTCGAGCGGGTCCGCCGCGCGCTCCATCGCCGTCACCGTGCGGTCCAGCGCGTCGAGGAGCGCGGGGTCCTGCGCGCGCGCCGCCGCGCGGAACGCGACCTTCTCGATGACGGTCCGCACCGGGACGAGGATCTCGGCGATCTCCTCCTGGGAGACGTCCACCACGACGGCGCCGCGGTACGGGTGGGAGACGACGAGCCCTTCCTGCTCGAGCACCATGATCGCCTCGCGCACCGGGCCGCGGCTGATGCCGTAGGAGGCGGAGAGGTCACGCTCGACGAGGCGGTCCCCGGCGGCGAGGTCGCCGGAGGCGATGCGTTCGCGCAGGTGGCGCAGGACCCAGTCGCGCCGGGACTCGGGCGGCGATGCGGGCAGGACGGGCACGACGGAGACCCTCTCACTCGGGAGGGCTCCACCCTAGTGGATGGCCGATGGTTGACCATCTACCATCATGCGCCCTAGAGTCGCGGACCACGACAGCCCGACGAGAGGACACCCATGAGGATCACCGCCATCACCGCCGCCGGCCTGCGCGGCGCCACCCCCGAGGGCGGCTGGCAGGAGGAGCTGCGCCAGGACGACGTCGTGCACACCCTCGTCGCCGTCCACACCGACGAGGGGCTCGTCGGCGTCGGCAGCGTGTTCACGACCGAGGACCTCGTGCGCGGCGCGCTCGACGTCCTGCGGCCCCTGCTCCTGGGCGCCAACGCGCTGGAGCCGGAGCGCACGAGCGAACGGCTGCACCGCACGACGTTCTGGATGGGGCGCGGCGGGTCGATCACGCACGCGATCAGCGGCGTCGACACCGCCCTGTGGGACCTCCTCGGCCAGGCGACGGGACAGCCCGTCGGGCGCCTCCTCGGCGGGCGGTACCGCGACCGGGTGCGCCCGTACGCCTCGCTGCTCATGGACCAGCCCGACGCGCTGCGCGAGCACCTCACCGCGCTGCGTACCGAGGGATGGACCGCGTTCAAGATCGGCTGGGGCCCCTTCGGCCGGGTCGACGAGCGGCTCGACGAGCGCATCGTCGCCGCGGCGCGCGACGCCGTGGGCCCCGACGCGAAGCTCATGGTCGACGCCGGCGGCAGCGACAGCGCGTGGAGCCAGGGCTACAAGTGGGCCCTGCGCACCGCGCGCATGCTCGACGCGTACGGCGTCGCGTGGTTCGAGGAGCCGCTGCCGCCGGACGCGATCGAGGACTACACCCACCTGCGCCGGCGCTCGCCCGTGCCGATCTCGGGCGGCGAGGTGCTCACGCGCCGGCAGGCGTTCCAGCCGTGGATCGAGGGCGGCGCGCTCGACATCGTGCAGCCCGACGTCACGAAGGTCGGCGGGACGAGCGAGCTGCGGCGCATCGCGTGGTCCGCGCACGACCACGGCGTCAAGCTCGTGCCGCACGGGTGGAACACCGCCGTCGGGCTCGCCACCGACCTCCAGCTCGCCTCCGCCCTGCCGGACACGGACCTCGTCGAGTACGTCACCGGCTCGCCCTACATCGACGACCTGACGACCGACCGCTGGACGCTCGACGCGGACGGGATGCTCCCGATCCCGGACGGCCCCGGCCTCGGCGTCACGCTCGACCGCGAGCGCCTCGCGCGCTACTGCGACGTCGACGCGCTGCTCGGGAGCGCGGCGTGAGCCCCCGGTCGCTCGTCGTGACGGGCGCGGCGTCGGGGATCGGCCGCGCGGTCGCCGTGGGCGCCGCCCGGGACGGCTGGTTCGTGCACGTGCTCGACCTCGACCCCGACGGCGCCGCGGGCACCGTGGACCTCGCCCGGGAGGCGGGCGGGGACGGTCGTGCGCACGTGCTCGACGTGACCGACGCTGCCGCCGTCGCGGCGGCGGTCGGGGCGGTCGCGGACGCCGGGCGGCCGCTGCGCGGGCTCTTCACGGGCGCCGGGATCGACGTGGGCGGGGCGGCGCACGAGCTCGACCCGGCCACGTGGCGCCGCGTGCTCGACGTCAACGTGACGGGCACGTTCCTCGTCGTGCGCGAGGTGCTGCGCACGATGGTCGCGGGCGACGGCGGGAGCGTCGTGCTGTGCGGCTCGCCCGCCGCGACGGTCGGCTTCGCGGCCGGGGGCGCGACGGCGTACGGCGCCTCGAAGGGCGCGATCTCGTCCATGGTCCGCACCCTCGCGGTCGACTACGCGCGTCACGGGGTCCGGGTGAACGCGATCGTGCCCGGCCCGACGGAGACCCCCCTCATGTGGGCCAACGTGCCCGCCGACGAGGTCGCCGCCACGCGCGCGCAGATCGAGCGCGAGGTCCCGCTGGGCCGGCTCGCGCGGCCCGAGGAGATCGCCGAGCCCGTGCTCTGGCTGCTGTCGGACCGCTCGTCGTACACGACCGGGTCGCTCGTCGGGTGCGACGGCGGCGTCCTCGCCAAGTCGTCGATCAGCGTATGAGCGCGCCGGACGCCCCGGCACGTCGCCCCCGGGTCGGGGCGACGTGCTGGGCGATCGGCGACGGCTGGATCCCGCCGTACGGCACGGGCGAGGACCCGACCCTCGCGAGCCACGAGAGCCTGTGCCTGCTCAACGCCGGTCCCGACGACGCGCGCGTCGAGATCCGGCTCTACTTCGCCGACCGCCCGCCGGCCGGGCCCTACGTCGTGGTGGTGCCCGCCGAGCGGGTGCGCCACGTGACGCTCAACGACCTCGACGACCCCGAGCCCGTGCCCCGCGGCACCGACTACTCGGCCGTCGTCGTCGCGTCGGCGCCCGTCGTCGTCCAGCACACGCGGCTCGACTCGCGGCAGGCCGCCAACGCCCTGTTCAGCACGATCGCCCATCCCGTCGACACCTTCCGAGAGGACCTCCGATGACGCAGACCTCCACCCCGACGACCTTCCGCCGGGGCACGCCGTGAACGCCGCGACGGGCCGCCTCGGCCACGGCGCCCTCACCCCGCTCGTCGTCGCGTCGACCGTCGGGGCGGCGCTGGGCGGGTTCATGTTCGGCTTCGACACGGCCGTGGTCAACGGCGCCGTCGACGCCCTCAAGGCCGAGCTCGGCGTCGGGAGCGCGCTCGTGGGCGTGATCGTCGCGAGCGCGCTCCTCGGCGCGGCGGTGGGCGCCTTCTCCGCGGGCACGATCGCGGACCGCTTCGGACGACGGCGCCTCATGATGGTCGCCGGGACCCTGTTCGTCACCACGTCGGTGCTGTGCGCCGTCGCGCACGACGGCCCGACCCTCGCGCTGTGGCGCTTCCTGGGGGGCGTCGGGGTGGGCATGGCGTCCGTCGTCGCACCGCTCTACATCGCCGAGATCGCGCCCGCCCGGCTGCGCGGGCGGCTCGCGACGGCGCAGCAGATGTCGATCGTCCTGGGCATCTTCGCCGCGCTCGTCTCGAACGCGTTCCTCGTCCGCGCCGCAGGCGGGGCCGACGCGGAGCTGGCCCTCGGCCTGCCCGCCTGGCGGTGGATGTTCCTCGTCGCGGTCGTGCCGTCGGTGGCGTACGTGGTCGCGGCGGTCCTGCTGCCCGAGTCGCCGCGGTACCTCGTGATGCGCGGCGACCGCGACGGCGCCGCCCGCACGCTGCGGCGCCTCCACCGCGTCCCGGAGGGCGACGCGCTCCTGGCCGTCGCGACCATCGAGGGGACGCTCCACGAGGCGCGGCCGGCGTGGTCCCACCTGTTCGCCGGCCCGGGCAGCCTCAAGCCCATCGTCTGGCTGGGGATCGCGCTCGCCGCGCTCCAGGCGCTCGTGGGGATCGACGTCATCTTCTACTACTCGACGTCGCTCTGGGCGCAGGTGGGCTTCGGCGAGCAGCAGGCCTTCTGGCTCTCGGCCCTCACGTCGCTCGTCAACGTCGCGGCGACCGTCGTCGCGATCTTCCTCGTCGACCGCGTGGGGCGGCGTCGCCTGCTGCTCGTGGGGTCGGTGGGCATGACGGTCGCCCTGGCCGTCATGGCGACCGGGTTCGCCCAGGCGCGGCAGACCGCGGACGGCGTCGTGTTCGTCGACGCGTGGGGCGTCGTGACCCTGGTCGCGGCGAACGTCTTCGTCGTCGCCTTCGCCGTCTCGTGGGGTCCGGTGGTGTGGATCCTCGTCGGGGAGATGTTCCCCAACCTGATGCGCGCCCGCGCCGCCTCGCTCGCCGCCGCCGCGAACTGGGCGGCGGGCATCGCCGTCAACCTCACGTTCCCCTCGCTCCGGGACCTGTCGCTCCCCGGCAGCTACGCCCTCTACGCGGTGTTCGCGGCCGCGTCGTTCGTGCTCGTGCTCCGCGCGCTCCCCGAGACGGCGAACCGCCCGCTCGAGGAGATGCGGGAGGAGACGGCGTCGGGTGGACATCGATCACTTTAGGAGTGTTAAAGTGATTGCATGATCCAGAACTCCATCACCCCGGAGCAGGCCCGTCGGCAGCTCGGCCAGGCGGAGGAGGTCGCCGCCCAGGCCCACCGCGCGACCCGCTGGTACCCCTGGCTCAGCGTCGGGCACGCCGTCGCCGCCCTCGCGTACACGATCGCGATCGACGTCCTCGACGCACCGTGGTGGCCCGCCACCACGGTGCTCGTGGTCGTCCTCGCCCTGCTGTGGTCCGCCGTCGCGCGGCACCACCGGACGGCGCCGCGGCACTGGGTGCGCGACATGGGCATCGCCCTGATCACCTGGGCGGTGCTGTACTTCGCGATGCTCGACCCGGCGCTCCAGCTCGTCGGCGCGGCGTCGCCGGCCTGGTGGGTCCTCGCCGGCGTCGTCGCCGCCTCCCCGTTCGCGGCGTGCGCGTTCGCGAGCGCACGCCGGTGAGCCACCCGCGCAAGGGCCTGGACGCGCTCATCCACTCGCCCGTGCGCTTCTCGATCCTCGCTGCCCTGGCGAACGTCGAGAGCGCGGACTTCCGCTTCCTGGCCGACCTGGTCGAGCTGAGCGACTCGTCCCTCTCCCAGACCCTCACCGCCCTCTCCGACGCGGGCCTGGTGGAGATCCGCAAGGAGGCCGCCGGGCGCCGGACGCGCACGTGGGTCCGCATCAGCGACCGCGGGCTCGACGCGTTCCGGCAGCACGTGCGCACCCTCGAGCAGATCGCCCGCACCGGCGCGATCGAGCCGCGGCCCGACCCGACCCCGAGAGGCACCGCACCATGACGCCCACGTTCCGTCGAGCCACCGCCGCCGACGTCCCCGCCGCGGCCCGCACCCTCGCCGCCGCGTTCCACGACTACCCCTGGACCCGCTGGGCCGTCCCGGAGGACGGCTACCCGGAGCGCCTCGCCGCGCTCCAGGAGATCTACCTCGGGCACGCGCTCGCGCACGGGACCGTCGTCGTCCACGAGCCGGTGGACGCCGTCGTCGCGCTCATGCCGCCCGACGCCCCCGCTCCCCCCGAGGACGTCCAGGAACGGGTCGCCGCGCTGCACGGCCCGCGCCTGGAGGTCGTGGCCGCCGCGGAGCTCCCGCCGCCCCGCCCGGACGCCTGGGTGCTCGCGACCGTAGGGGTCCTGCCGTCGCTCCAGGGCACCGGGCTCGGCACCGCGGTGTGCCGGGCGGCGCTGCGCGACCCCGCACTCGGGGACGCGCCCGTCGCGCTCGAGACCTCCGACGCGCGCAACGTCACCTTCTACGAGCGGCTGGGCTTCGTGCGCACCGCGACCACGCAGGTGCACGACGGCCCCGTCGTGCACGGCATGGTCCGCACGCCGAGGCCCTGAGCCCCGACGCCGAGCCGCCGCGCCGGGCGACCTGCCGCGCCGGGTCGCCCGGTGCGGCGGCCGCGCGTGGCTAGTGGTCGCCCGCGCGCACCCGGTCGACGGCGGAGCGCATCTTGCGCGCGTTCACCGCGAGCAGCACGTCGCGGTACTGGGCCGCGCGGTGGAGCTGGCCCTTGAGGTCGTTCGACGACGCGCGGTGGCGCAGGTCGCACGGCACCTCGACCGCCACGTACCCCTTGCGGAGCAGGTCGATCGTCATGCCCGTCTCCACGCCCCAGCCGCGCGCGAGCGGGGTCGCGGCCTCGAACGCCTCGCGCGTGAGGCACCGCATCCCGGAGAGCGGCTGGGTCGGGGTCCACCCCGTGAGGGACTGGATCGCGCGGCGCGCGGCGCCCACGACGATCCCCCGGCCGCCCGCGCCCGGCTGGGGCGGGAGCAGCGCGATCGCGACGTCGGCGTACCCGTCGAGCACGGGCGCGACGAGCGGCGCGGTGTTCACCGCGGTCTCGCCGAGGTCGCCGTCGATGAAGAGCAGGAGACGCGGCGGGCGGTCGGCCGCGTCGCGCATCGCGACCACGGCGGCGCCCGTCTCCATGGCCGCGGCCTTCCCGCGGTTGTGGGAGTGCCGCACGACGACGGCCCCCGCCTCGCGCGCGACGTGCTGGGTGTCGTCCTCGCTGCCGTCGTCGACGACGAGCACGAGGTCGACGTGCGGGATGGCCTTCGCGGCGCGCACGGTGGCGGCGATGCGGCGGGACTCGTCCTTCGCGGGGATGATCACCGCGACGCGCTGGCGGACGGCGCGGCCCGTGCGCCCGTCGCCGGCCACGGGGCGCGGCGTGCGCGCCCGTGTGCCGGACGCCGACAGGTACGTCGGCGGCGTGCTCGCCGTGCTCGTGGGGGCACTCCCCGTGTTCTTCCCCGTATCGGTCGACCGATGGTCCGCGTTCACGCCGTCCAGCCTAGTAGTGCAAAGAGTTGGCCGCAGATGTGTCGTCGTTCCACCAGCGGATCCGCTCGGGATCTCCGCAGGACGACCGGGCTGCGTTCCCAGGTCTCCCGGATCCTACTCGACGCGAGAGCCCGCCGACAGGGGCGTCGGCGGGCTCTCGGGGTGGTCGCGCTCCCGCGTCGTGCGCTCGCGCGGGGTGCTCCGGGTCAGCGGAGCGTGACCTGCCGGGACACGATGCCCGCGCGCGCACGGCGCTCGTTCGCGTCGAGCGGCTCCGTGACCGCGAGCGCCTCGGTGAGGCGGGCGTCGAGCTCCGCGACCGGGCCCTCGAGCTCGTCCGCCTCCGTGCCGCGCGGCAGCTCCCACACGGGGACGAGCAGGCCGCTCGACCGGAACGCGCCGACGAACTTGCCGCCCGCGAGGCCGGACTCGCGCTTCGCGTGCAGGCGCGAGATCGCGTCGATGAGGGCGTCCTCCGGCTCGGGGCGGGCCCAGCGCAGGAACTCGCGCGACATGCGGCACCAGTACGCGGACTCGACGGCGTCGAGCTTGACGGTGGGCACCATCGACTCGGCCGCCTGGTCGAGCGAGGCGCGCAGGTCGGGCGTGATCTCCGCCGACGGGTCCAGCCAGAAGGCGAAGTCCTCGTGCACGGTGACGTCGAACGGGACGGAGAGGTCGAGCACGTCCTGGAGGCGCGGGCCGGCGTCGGGCAGGGCGCTCATCTCGATGGACGTGCCGGGCTCGGCGTCGATCGCCTCCAGGAGCGCGGCGGCGAGGTCGCGGCTCGTGTCGCCCGAGCCGGCGAGGGTCTGGACGGCGAGGAGGATCGTCCCGTCCTGGCGGTGCAGCGCGGCCCAGCCGGCGGGCAGGACCGTCACGACGAGGACGTCGCGCGCCCCGTGCTCGGCGGTCGTGCGCGCGGTCGCGGTGGCCGAGGGGACGACCTCGCGCATCGCGACCCAGTCGGTCTCGCCGGGGAGCCCCTCGAACGGGCGCAGCACGAAGTCGGGCGTGGTGTTCTTGGCCATGCGCGGCAGTCTACTGGCGCGGCCTACCGGCGTGGCGGAGCGGCGGGCCGGGTGCGCGGACGCAGGCGGACGTCGGGCAGCGCGGGCGCGGGCAGGGGGCCGCCGTCGTACCCGACGACCTCGCCGTAGCGGCGGTCGCGCGCGCCGTCCGCGTACCGGGTGCCGCCGCGGTTCGGGCCCTGGTCCCCCGTGACGACGAGCTGGGCCTGCCAGTCCGCGCGGGCGCGCGCGACGTCGTCGTGCGAGCGGCCCACGAAGTTCCACCACATGACGATGTCCTCGCCGAACGGCTCGCCCCCCACGAGCACCGCACGGGCGGGGGCGTCCGGTCCCGCCTCGACGACGAGCGTCGTGCGGCCCGGCTCGACGTACCCGAGCGACGACGGCGGGACGGGCGAGCCCTCGAGCCGCACCACGCCGTCGTCGACGAGGAGGCCGTGCTCGAACGCCGGGTCCACGTCGAGCGTGACGCGCGCGCCCGGCGCGAGGTCGAGCTGCGCCCCGACGATCGGCGTGTACGTCGTGGCGGGCGAGCGCAGCGCGGCGCCGCCCACGCGGAGCGCGCCGAGGAAGACCTGCACCCGCGCGCCGTCGACCGTGGCGACGGGGAGGTCGGCGTGGTGCTCGAACGCGGGCGGGTCCGCGAGGCGGTCGCCCGGGAGCGCGACCCACAGCTGGACGCCGTGCAGGACCGGGGGCCGCTCGCCGCGCGGCGACTCCTCCGAGTGGGAGATGCCGCGGCCCGCGGTCATGAGGTTGAGCTCGCCGGGCCGCACCGTCTGGAGCGACCCGACGGCGTCGCGGTGCAGGATCTCGCCGGCGAACAGCCAGGTGACGGTCTGGAGCCCGGTGTGGGGGTGCGGCGGCACCTGCATGCCGTCGGTGCCGTCGCCGATGGCGGGCAGCGGGTCGGGGCCGTAGTGGTCGAGGAAGCACCACGCGCCCACGAGCGACCGGGCGCGCTGCGGGATGGTGCGCCGCACCCGCATCGCCCGGGTGCCCCCGAGCGGGACGTCCCGGTGCTCGAGGATCTCGACCGCGGCGCGTGCGCCGTCGTCGTGGGGCGCGCCGGCCGAGCAGACGCGCTCCTCGGGCCGGGTCTCGAGGTTGCTCATGGGCACGAGCGTAGGCGTGCGGGGCGGAGCCGTCCTGCGCCTGTGGACGGTCTTCGCGTCGGGCCGCGCCCGCGGGAGAATGGGGACGAGGCCCCTCGGAGCAGGATTCCGAGGGGCCTCGCCGTGTCCGCGCGACCCCGGGGCAGTCGGGCCGGGTGGCCCGTCGGGGCGCCGCTCGCGACGTGGCGGCCCGGCGCCCTCGCGTCCGGCCCGGGTGCCCGGGCAGGTGCGGTGACGCCGATCGCGGTCGGCCTTCCGGGTCCGGTAGGAACCTGCGCCGTCGCGCGCAGCCCCGCAGCAGGGGGTGGCGGGTCGTCCACCGTTCTCCGGTCGGCCGTGCCCTCGCGTGCGCGGCGGGACGTCGTGCGGTCCTGGCGGGGCCGTCAGACCCCTGCGTGATGCGTGCCGGAACCCCGTCGTCCGTGTGCGCCCGTCCGGGCCGTTACGGACGTTTGTAGTCCTCGGCCCGAGGGTCTGCAAGAGTTCCCACCGTTGTCATTTGGGCCGCCCGGATGACCACAGGTTCGTCCACAGGACGCCCCGCGCCGTTCCCACGCCGCCCACAGGCCTGTGGATGAATTCTGTGGACAGATTTCGGCGCGAGCCCGGCCCCTCCGGCCCCTCGGCGCGGCCCGTGCGCACGCGCTCAGACCCAGAACCGCGCCGTGGGTGCTGCCGCCGGGGAGAGCCGCTCGTCGAGGTCGAGGTCGCGCACGACGAACCCGCCGTCGTCGACGAGCGTCCCCGCGAGGCGGCCCTGGAGCATCGCCGCGAGCCGGGCGAGCAGCACGCGGGCGCGCGAGCGCGCGAGGACGTGCAGCCCCGAGGGCCGCTCGACCGCGAGCTCGTCCGGCTCGGTCGGCACCCACGTGAGGCGGTAGGCGTGCGGCCCGTGCTCGCGCCAGTCGAGCCCGTCGAGGGCGAGCGGGACCTGCGCGACGCGTCGGGCCTCGAGCCGCACCGCGCCGTCGTAGGGGGTCTCCCCCGACAGCACGTACTCCGCGAGGCCGTCCGCGCCCGCCCGCACGGCGACGACCCTCGCGCCGGGGACCGTCGTGCGCAGGACGCCGAGCGCGTCGTCCGGCCCGAGCACGTGGGCGCTGTAGAGCGTGAGGTCGACGCCCGACGCCGGGTCGGGCGTGAGCACGGCCCGGCCGTCCGCGACGACCGCGCCGCCGACGCGCCGGGCCGCGGCGACGGCCCAGCCCAGCACGCGGAGCTCGAGCCCCTGCGGCAGCCCTGCCGGGAACGCGCGCACCAGGCCGTCGCGGTCGTCGGTCGCGGCGACCGCCGCGGGCGCGAGCCGCGCGTCGGGGTGGTCGACGTGCAGCGCGTACGCCTCGGCGCTCCCGCCCGCGAGGCCGAGCGCGTGCGTCTGCGGCGGGGTGAGCGCGAAGGGCCCGACGACGCGCGCGCCCTCGGCGAGGCGCAGCTCGCCCGGTGCGACGACGCCGTCGGGCACGACGCCCCGGAACCGCGCGCCGGCCATGGGCCGCGCCGCGCCCCCGCCGCCCGGCGGGGGCGCCCAGGCGGCGCCGACGAACCAGGCGCGCGCGAGCGCGTCCACGGGCGTGCGGGCCGCGCCGCGCGAGCGAGGCGTCGCGAGCAGGTGCGCACCGGCGTGCGCGTCCGGCACCAGGCCGGCGACGGGGGCGTCCATGACCGGAACGTAGAGCCCCCGGGAGGCGGCGGTGTTACGGCGGTGTCACGAGCGTGGGTCCGTTCGCCGGGACCCGCGCGCGTCAGGCGCCGACGTCGTGGAGGTGGTGGACGACGTCGTGCACGAAGTACTGCCCGAGCGTCCGGACCGTGAAGACCGACCCGTTCGAGCGCCGCCCGGGGCGCTCCCACTGGTCGGGGACGAGCGCGTCGAAGCGGCCCGCGACGCGCTCGCCCGCGATCCGGAGCTCGCGCGCGACGACGGCCGGGTCCTGGTGCGCGTAGTCCTCCGCGACCGCCGTCGCGTCCTGGTCCCAGTTGGCGAACCGCGGGTCGTCCCCCTCGACCATGGACTGCACGCGCACGTCGAACACGGAGAAGACGTCGCGGACGTGCGCGGCGTACTCGAGCACGGACCAGGTCGTCGGGTCGGGGCGGGTCCGCGCGTCCGCGCGGGCCAGGGCCGCGACGTAGCGCGGGACGGCGTCGCGGACCGCGGCGCCCACGCGGTCGGGCGTGACCTCGGCGGCGACGAACCCGCACTCGGGGCACGGCCGCTCCATGACCCACGTCCAGTCCTTGGTGTCCGCGGGGACGGGCGGGAACTCCGGGTCCGGGGCGGCGGCGGGGACGCCCTCGGGCGACGCGGTCGTGTCCATGGCGGCAGTGTGCCAGACGGCGCAGCGCCCTCCCCGGGGCCCGGATCGTCGGGGATTAGCGTTCTGACACGACCTGCCTATGATGTCAGCATGCCCAAGATCATCGGAGGGTCCCTCCACGAGCACCGCGCCCAGACCCGGCAGAAGCTCTTCGCGGCGCTCTCGACCCTCATGATGGACCGCGGCTTCGACGCCATCTCGCTCGCCGACATCGCCGGCGCGGCAGGGGTCGGCCGCACGGCGGTGTACAACCACTTCCCCGACAAGGAGGCTCTGCTCCTCGGGTTCATCACCCACGAGACGGAGCAGTACGTCGGGACGCTCGAGCGCGCGCTGGAGCACGTGGCCGACCCGGTCGAGCAGCTGCGCACCTACATCCGCCAGCAGGCGCAGCTCAAGCGCATCTTCCACCTCGCCCCGGGGCCGGACCTGCGCACCGTGCTCTCGCGGACCACGCGGCAGCGGCTGCGCGAGCACGCCGAGCTCGTCGAGGCGATCCTGCGCCGCATCGTCCGGTCGGGGATCGAGGCGGGCGAGTTCCCCGCGCAGGACATCGACACGACCGTCCAGCTCGTCAACGCGTGCCTGTCCGGGCGGCTCGTGCCCGACGACCCGGTCGCGCGCGAGCAGGCGATCGAGGCGACCGAGGCGTTCGTGCTGCGCGCCGTCGGAGCCGACGCGACGTCGCCCGCGCTCGCGGGCTGACGCTCCGCCGCGTCTCGCGGGCCGGATGACGGACAGAGGATAGGCAAGCCTCACCTCCGTGGGTTACAGTTCCTGACGCATCGTCATGACACGGCGTCAGGACGTGCTGTCCCGCCCCGACGCACCCGCAGGAGCCATCCCGTGACTGCCCTCACCCACGACCTCCACCGCGCCGACGAGTCCGTCCCGCTGTCGCAGCGGCTGCGCGAGGGCACGCGCCCCGAGCACGAGCAGGCCGAGGGCTCCGGGTTCGTCGAGCGGCTCATGTCGGGCCGCCTCGACGTCGCCGCGTACGCCGACCTCGCCGCCCAGCAGTGGGCCATCTACGGCGCGCTCGAGGACGCGAGCGCCGCGATGCGCGCCGACGCCCAGGGCGCGAGCCTCGTGTTCGACGAGCTCACGCGCACCCCCGAGATCGAGAAGGACCTCACGTTCCTCGTGGGCGCCGACTGGGCCGAGCGCGTGACGATCCACCCCGCGACCGAGCGCTACGTCGCCCGCCTGCGCACGGTCGGCGGGTCGCTGCCGGCGTACGCCGCGCACGCCTACACGCGCTACCTCGGCGACCTCTCGGGCGGGCAGATCATCAAGCGCATGCTGGAGCGCCACTACGGGCTGTCGGGCGACGGCCTCGCCTTCTACACGTTCGTCGAGATCCCCAAGTCCAAGCCGTTCAAGGACGTCTACCGCGAGCGCCTCGACGCCCTGGTCCTCACGCCCGAGCAGCTCGACGAGACCGTCGCCGAGGCCAAGCACGCCTTCCGCCTCAACAGCGACCTCTTCGCGGACCTCGGCACCGCCCACCCATAACCCTGGATCGGCCGCGCACCGTCCCGGCTCCGTCGACCATGAGGTTGCGGCTCGTCTGACCCGGCTGACGGGCCAGAACCCCATGCTCGCGGGGCGGCGGGCGGGCAGGCTCCGGGCGGCGGGCGGGGAGCGGGCGGCCGCGCGCGGCGTGAGGCGTGTTACCTCGTCGGCGGTCGAGAATCGTCAGCTGGTCAGGTTAGGCTCGTCTTACCTGGTGAGGTGACGGCCGTGGCCGGTCGCGCCTCCCGCGGACCGCTCCCTGGAGAACTCCCCATGCCTCACGCTGCCCGCCCTGCGCCGCACCCCGGCTCGTCGTCGAGCCGCCCGACGTCGCCCACGGGTGCGGCGGGTGCCGCGCCCCGCCGCGCACGCCGGACCGTGACCGCGCTGGCCGGGGCGGGCGCCGTCGTCCTGCTGGGCCTGGTCGCCGCGTGCTCGCCGCTCCCCTACGAGCCGCCCGCGACGCCGTCGGCCGAGGCGAGCCAGGACGCCGCACCCGTCGAGGCGACCCCGACCGAGACCCCGGGCACCGCCGCGCCCACCTGCACGACGCTCGAGGAGTCGCGGGCGGCGGGCGGTGGCTCCGACGTCGACCCCGCGTCGTTCCCCACCGGTCCCACGAGCGCGACGTTCACCGACGACGCGATCCACCCGGTCGCCGAGGCGCCCGCCCCGCAGCTCCCGGTGACGGTCGAGTCGGTCGACGGGCGCCCGGTCGAGATCACCGACGTGAGCCGCATCATCCCCGTCGACCTGTACGGGACGCTCGGCGAGATCGTGTACAGCCTCGGGCTGGGCGCGAACGTCGTGGGCCGCGACCTGCCGACCGGCTTCCCCGAGGCCGCGGACGTCCCCGTCGTCACGGGCGCCGGCCACGCGCTCGACGTCGAGGCGATCCTCGGGCTCGACCCGTCCGTGATCCTCACCGACGCGACGATCCTCACCGACGACGTGCGCGGCCAGCTCGAGAGCTCGGGCATCCCCGTCGTGTACTTCGACGAGGCCCGCACGCTCGACGGCGTCGACGACCGGATCCGCGCGGTCGCGACCGCGCTCGGCGTGCCCGAGCAGGGCGAGGTGCTCGTCGAGCGCACGGACCGGCAGATCTGCGCGGCCCTGGCCGCGGTGCCGCAGGACACCGGGACGCCCCGCGTCGCGTTCCTCTACCTGCGCGGGTCGAACATCAAGATGCTGTTCGGGCCCGGCTCCGGAGCCGACGACCTGATCCGCGAGATCGGCGGCGAGGACGCCGGGACCGCGATCGGCCTCACGCAGCAGTACGCGCCGGTCACGAGCGAGGCGATCATCAGCGCCGCGCCCGACGCCTACCTCGTCATGACCGACGGGCTCGAGTCGATGGGCGGACTCGACGCCATGATGGCGATCCCCGGCCTCGCGCAGACGCCCGCGGGCGAGGCGCGCCGCGTCGTCGACATGGACGGCTCACGCCTGCTCACGTTCGGCCCCCGCACCGGGTCCACGATCGCGTCGCTCGTCGAGGCCTTCTACGGGGTGCCCGCGCCGGAGCTCCCGGCGTCGTGAGCGCGCCCGCCACCCGCCCCCTCGGCACGCCCGAGGACGCGCCCGGTCCCGAGGGCGCCCCCGTGCCCGACGGCGCCCCGCGCCCCGGCGGCCGACCCACCCGGGTGGGGCCCGCCGTCGGGCAGCAGCGCCGCCGCGCGGCCCGGTGGCTGATGGTCGGGCTGGGCGTGGCGCTCGCGGTGCTCACCGTCGTGTCCGGCATGACGGGGCAGGTGCCCGTGTCGCCCGCGGAGGTGCTCGGCTCGCTCGCGCACCACGTCGGGCTCGACTGGGGACCCATGCCGTCGCACCCGCAGGGCGAGAACGCGCTGTGGGTCGTGCGGTTCCCGCGCGTCGTCCTGGCGATCGTCGTGGGCGCGGCGCTCGCGTGCTCGGGCGCCCTCATGCAGGGCGTGTTCGGCAACCCGCTCGCCGAGCCGGGCGTCATCGGGGTGTCCTCCGGAGCGGCCGTCGGCGCGTGCGCGGTCATCGTCACCGCGGGCGCGCTCGTGCCCGGCACGTGGGTCGCCGCCGCGGCGTTCGTCGGTGGTCTCGTCACGACGTTCGTCGTCTACGCGCTCGCGCGCGCCGGGGGCCGGACGGAGGTCGTGACGCTCGTCCTCACGGGCATCGCGGTCAACGCGTTCGCGGGCGGGATGCTCGCGTTCTTCACGTTCGTGGCCGACCCGGCCGCGCGCGAGCAGATCGTCTTCTGGCAGCTCGGGTCGCTCGGCGGCGCGACGTGGCAGTCCGTCGCGGTCGTCCTGCCGATCGCCGTCGTCGGCGTCACCGGCGCGATGCTCGTGCGCCGCAGGATGGACCTGCTCTCGCTCGGCGAGCGCGCCGCGCAGCACCTCGGGGTCGACGTCGAGCGGCTGCGCCAGCTCGTCATCGTCCTCGTCGCGCTGCTCGTCTCCGCCGGGGTCGCGTTCACGGGGATCATCGCGTTCGTCGGGCTCGTCGTGCCGCACCTCGTGCGCATGGTGTGCGGGCCGAGCCACCGCACGCTCATCCCCGCGTCCGTGCTGGGCGGCGCCGTCGTGCTGCTCGCCGCGGACCTCCTTGCGCGCAGCGCCGTCGCGAACGTCGAGCTGCCGCTCGGCATGATCACGTCGCTCGTCGGCGGCCCGTTCTTCTTCTACCTGCTGCGCCGCACGCGCTCGCGCCAGGGAGGCTGGGCATGAGCGACCTGCGCCACGAGGGGTCGTCGTTCCTCGGCTCCCTGCGCACCGCCGTCACCGGTGCCCGACGGCGGTCCCGCCTCCCGGGGCGGGCCGCGCCCGGCGACGTGGTCACCGCCGCGCACGGCGTGTCCCTCACCCTGGGCGAGGCGCCGATCCTGCGCGACGTGTCGGTCGACGTGCGCGCGGGCGAGGTCCGCGCGCTGCTCGGCCCGAACGGGGCCGGGAAGTCGTCGCTGCTCGGTGTGCTCACCGGCGACCTGCGACCCGAGGCCGGCGACGTCACCGTGGACGGCCGCCCGCTCGCCGCGTGGACCCCGACCGAGCTCGCCCTGCGCCGGTCGGTCATGCTCCAGCAGGTGTCGCTGAGCTTCCCGTTCACCGCCGTGGACGTCGTGCGCATGGGCCGCTCGCCGTGGCGCGGCACCCCGTTCGAGGACGAGGACGACGCCGCGGTCGCCGAGGCGCTCGCCGCGACCGACGTCGAGCACCTCGCCGACCGGCACTTCACGTCGCTGTCCGGCGGCGAGAAGGCCCGCGTCGCGCTCGCGCGCGTGCTCGCGCAGCGCACCGCGCTCCTCATGCTCGACGAGCCGACCGCCGCGCTCGACCTCAAGCACCAGGAGCTCGTGCTCCAGCTCGCCCGGGCGCACGCCGCCGCGGGCGGTGCGGTGGTCGTCGTCGTGCACGACCTCTCGCTCGCGGCCGCGTACGCCGACCAGGTCACCGTCCTCGCGGGCGGGCGCGTCGTCGCCGACGGCGGGCCGCGCGACGTCCTCACCGCCGAGCTGCTGAGCGGCGTCTACGACTATCCCGTCGAGGTCGTCGACCACCCGGGCGGCGGTGCGCCGATCGTCGTGCCGCGCCGCTGAACGAGGAGCTTCATCTGGATCAGATAAACCACCCTAAGAACGATAAGGCTCGCCGCCGATCGCCCCGGAGGCGATCTCGTAGCGGTCGGGCACGGCCGTGAACGACCCTCGCCCGCCGGTGATCGAGCGCAGGTCGAGGACGTAGCGGGTCAGCTCGGCCTCGGGCACGAGCGCGTCGACGCGCACGCGGCCGTCGGGCAGGGAGTCGGTCGCGGTGATGTGGCCGCGGCGCGCGGAGAGGTCGCCCATGACGTCGCCCTGCGCGTCGGGCGGGACGGTCACGGTGACCGCGGAGACGGGCTCGAGCACGACCGTCCCCGCCGCGGCGAGCGCCTCGCGCACCCCCGCGCCGCCCGCGGTGCGGAACGCCATGTCGGACGAGTCGACGGAGTGCGCCTTGCCGTCGAGGACCTCGACGCGCAGGTCCACGACGGGGAAGCCGTGCGGCCCGCCGGCCTCCATCGCCTCGCGCGCGCCGCGCTCGACCGCGGGCAGGTACTGGCGCGGCACCGACCCGCCGACGACGGAGCTGACGAACGCGAACCCCTCGCCGCGCGGGAGCGGGGAGACGCGCAGCTGCACGACCGCGAACTGCCCGTGCCCACCGGACTGCTTCTTCACGCGGCCCTCCACCTCGACGGCGCGCGCGATCGTCTCGCGGTACGCGACCTGGACGGGCTCGGTCGTGACGCGGACGCCGAAGGACCGTTCGAGCCGTTCGACCGCCACCGCGAGGTGCGTGTCCCCGAGGCCGCCGAGGACCGCCTGGGATCCGGCGAGGTCGACGTGCAGGGTCGAGTCCTCGGCGCGCAGCCGCGCGAGCGCGGCGGACAGCTTGTCGTCGTCGGACTGCGACACGGGCCGCAGCGCGAGCGTGTACACCGGGGGCCGCGGTGGCAGGTCGCGCGCCGTGACGGGCATCCGGCGGCCCGCGAGGAGCGTGCCGGTCGACGCGGCGGAGACCTTCGCGACGGCGGCGACGTCGCCCGCGACGACGCGCTCCACGGCCAGGTGCTCGCGGCCGCGCAGCCGGAAGAGCCCGTGGACGCGGTCGTCGGCACCGGTGGCGGTGCTCACGAGCCGGTCCCCTGTCGCGACGGTCCCGGAGAGCACCTTGAACACGGACACCTGCCCGACGAACGGGTCGACGACCGTCCGGAAGACGTGGACGAGCGCGTCGCCCGCGGGGTCGGCCGCGACCTCGGACGTCACGGCCTCGCCCGGCCCCGCGGCGTCGGGCAGCGCGACGACGGCCGGGCGGTCCGCGGGGGACGGCCCGAGCTCGCACACGAGGTCGAGGACCCGGTCCACCCCGACGCCGGTGACGGCGGACGCGAGCAGCACCGGCACGGCCTCGCCCGCCAGCACCTCGTGCGCGAGCGTGCGCTCCAGGTCGGCCGGGCCCGGTTCGTCGCCGCCGAGGTAGGCCTCGAGCTGGTCGTCGTCGTGCGTGACGATCTCCTCGACGACCTCGTCGTGCAGCGCGTGCTCCTCGTCGCGGACGTCGGCGGGGACCTCCTCGTCGTGCCCCTGCCAGGCCCCCTGCCCGCCGCCGTACTCGCGGGCGCGCTCGGTGAGGACGTCGGCCACGCCGTGCAGCGTCTGCTCCTCCCCGAGCGGGAGCTCGAGCGGCGCGAACGGCGCGTCGAACGCGGCCCGGAGCGCGGCGAGGACGGTGCGAAAGCTGGCCCGCGCGCGGTCCTCCTGGGAGACGACGACGAGGCGGGGGATCCCCGCCTCGTCGCACCGCCGCCAGACCTCCTCCGTGCCCGACTGCACCCCGTCGACGGCGCTCACCACCACGACGGCGAGGTCCGCCACCGCGAGCGCCGCGTCCACGGACCCCGCGAAGTCGGGCGAGCCGGGCGTGTCGAGCAGGGTGACCTGGTAGGTCGTGCCGTCGGGCGCGCGCCAGTCGAGGTGCGCGACGCCGAGGCTCACGGAGATGCCGCGTGCGACCTCCTCGGGCTCGTGGTCGCACACGGTCGTGCCCTCGACGACGGAGCCCGGGCGCGGGACGGCGCCCGCCCGGTGGAGGAACGCCTCGGCGAGCGTGGTCTTGCCCGACCCGCTGTGCCCGACGAGGGCGACGTTGCGGGTCGTGGCTGGGCCGGTGGACGTCGACGTCGTGGCCATGGCTGCCTCCTGGCGGGCGGCGGGGCGCCGTGTCCCGCCGGGGTTCCAGGCTAGTGACGTCGACCGGATCGCGCCCGGGCCGGAGGTCCCGGCCCGGGCCCGGGGCTACAGGTGGGCGTCCGCGTAGACGCGCAGGGCGTCGCGCACGAGCGTCGCGCCCTCGACGCCGCCGTAGCTCTTCGCGAACCGCTCGTCCGCGACGTACATCTCGCCGAGGCCGACGACGTACTCCTTGACCGGTGCCGTCCCGGCGCCCGGCGTGCCGGGGATGCCGCCGAGCCACGCGACGTGGCGGCGCGCGAGCTCCTGCGCCTCGTCGGACGTCGGGTCGACGCCCCGGGCGGCCGCCGCGGTCCAGTCCGCGCCGAGCGCACGCGTGCGGTCCTGCCAGGCGGCGCGCTCGTCGTCGGACATCCCGCGCCACCAGGTGTCGCTCCGGGCGTACGCGTCCTTCCCCCAGCGGGCCACGACCTCGTCGCGGTGCTGCGTGTGGTCGAACCCGTCGAACATGTCGTCCGCCATGAGCTCGCCACCTCCTTCCATCGTGGTGATCGTCCGTTCGACCGACGCGATCTGCCGCGCCAGCCGCTGCCGCTCCGCCCGCAACCACTCGAGGTGGCCGCGCAGCGCCCGCACCTGGGCCTCCCGCCGCGCGGTGCCCGACGGCGGCCCGTCACCCTGCCGGGCGGGCGGGCCGTCGAGCGCCTCGCGGATCGCGGGGAGGCCGAGACCGAGGTCGCGCAGGAGCAGGATCCGCTGGAGCCGGACGAGCGCGTCGGCGTCGTAGTGGCGGTAGCCGTTCGCCGCGACCCGGCTCGGGGGCAGGAGCCCGACCGCGTCGTAGTGACGCAGCGTGCGGCTCGTCGTCCCGGCCAGGCGCGCGACCTCCTGGATGGACCAGTCGGCCGTGCGGGCGCCCGTCGTGCTCATCTCCCGCTCCTCCCGTGCGTCGGTGGTGCTCTCGTGCGGCACCGGAACCACGGTAGAAGTTGACGTCACGTCAAGGTCAACTGCTTCGAGCTCGGGGTGTCCTCGGTGGCGCTCGCGGGGACGGTCTCGGGGGCGTTCTCGGCAGCACCGCCGGAGGTCCTGGTGTGCGCCACGTGGTTCCACCCGGCGTCGCGCGACGTCGCGGCGAGGAAGCACGCCCGGACGAACGCCGCCTGGAGGAACAGGTCGTAGAGCAGCTCGGGCAGCACGAGCACGGCGAGCAGCCGGCCCCGCGGGCCGTTCCGCCACACCGTGACCAGGCGTTCGAGCACGAGCACGCCGCCGACGGCGAGCCACGCGGGGACCACGCGGAACGTGCCCGCGACGACGGTCAGCGCCGTGAGGACGAGGAGGCTCGCGAGCATCAGCGTGCTCAGCACGAGCATCGCCTGCTGCCCGACGTACCGGGCGGTGACCCGCGTGAACCCGTACGCGCGCAGGTTGTCGAGCATCCCCTTGTACCAGCGCACGCGCTGGCGGTGCAGGTCGCGGCACGTCGGCATGAGCTCCGTGGTGCAGGACATCCGCACCGGCGACGCGAGCTCGTACCCGAGCGTGCGCAGCGCGAGGGTGAGCTCGGAGTCCTCGGTGATGGCGCCGACGTCGTACACGTCGCCGCGCCGCCCCGGGAGCCGGTCCCCGCGCGCGGCGGCGACCGCACGCAGCGCCTCGGTCCGCACGAGCGCGGCCGTGCCGGTGAGGACGGACGTCCGGCCCGTCACGTCGATCTGCACGCCGTACCGCTCGTACTCGTCGGACTGGAGCTGCTCGAGCACCGAGCGCGGCGGGGTGCCACGGAAGACGCCCCCGACCGCGCCGAGCTCCGGGCGCGCGTCGAGCAGGGCGAGACCGTCCTCGACGAACGTCGGGGCGATGGTCGTGTCCGCGTCGAGCACGAGGACGTTCTCGGCCTCCACCCCGCGCAGCGCCTGGTTCAGCGCCCCGGCCTTGCGGCCGGTGTTGCCCACCGTCTCGACGACGTCCGCACCCAGGCGACGCGCCACCTCGACGGTCCCGTCGGTGCTGCGGTCGGACACCACGACGACCCGGTCGGCCGGGCGCGTCTGCGCCCGGACCGACGCGAGCGTCGTGGGCAGGGCCGCCGCCTCGTCGTGCGCCGGGACGACGACCACCACCCGCGGGAGCGTCGTCGCGCTCACCGGTGCTCCGCGAGCCGCTTGCGCAGGACGCGCGCCGTCATGACGAGCGCGAGCCCCGCCACGACGAGCGTCCAGGCTCCCACCACGTAGAAGCCCGCGATCGCTCCCGTCGTCGCGAGCACGGTCCCTGCCTGGGTCGTACCGAGCTGGTACACGATCCACCTCCTGATTGTCGTCGGTGGTTCCACCGTCCGACGCAGGGGCCGGTACCCATCCGGGCCCCGGGCGCGGTGGAGCACCGCCCGGGACGTCGGGTGAGCACGCGGGGACCGCGGAGGAGTGCCCGGCCGTCGGGCGGTGGGTACACGACGACGCCCGGCCCCGCGTCGTGCGGGACCGGGCGTCGGAGGTGGTGCGTCAGGCGGTCGGTGCTGCCCCGCCGTCGGGCGTGCCGGAGCCGGGGCCCTCGTGCGGCGCCGGCGAGGACACGGAGGTCTCCTGCGCCGGGGCGGCGCGGCGCCGTCCGAGGACGAACCCGACCGCCCCGCCGACCAGCAGGGCGCCGGCTCCCGCGAGGAGCGCCGCGGCACCCGGCGGGTACGCGCCCACGGGGACGAACGTCGTCCCGGAGACCGGCGCGTACGCGAACCAACCGAACGACGTCGGACGGCTCGCGACCCAGAGCGCGGCGAGCAGCAGGCCCACCCCCAGCACGACGAGCGCCGCCAGGACGACGGCGGCGACGCGTGGACGGTACGGACGGGGCGCGGGCTGCTCCGGAGCGGTCACGTCCGCCATCGTCCCGGGCGGCGACGCCCGCGGCAACCGTCGGCGGCGCTACTCCCCCACGGTCCCGTCGATCGCCTCCCGCAGCAGGTCGGCGTGGCCGTTGTGCCGCGCGTACTCCTCGACCAGGTGCACGAGGATCCAGCGCAGCGTCCAGCGCTCGCCCGTGTGCCGGTCGGCGCGGGCGCTCAGCCGGTCGAGGCCCCCGTCCGCGAGCGCCGCGTCGAGCACGGCGTCCGACGCCGCGACCGCGCGGTCGAACAGCATGCGCAGCTCCTCCGGCGAGTCGCCCGCGGCGGACGTCCAGTCCCAGTCGCGGTCGTCGGCCCAGTCCGCCGTGTCGAACGGGGGCATGAGCGCCTCGCCGAGGAGCACCTGCGAGAACCACTGCGACTCGACGAACGCGAGGTGCTTGAGCAGCCCGCCCAGCGTCATCGACGACGGCCGCAGCCGGTGCGCGAGCTCCGCGGCGTCGAGACCGGCCGTCTTCCAGCGCAGCGTGTCGCGGTGGAAGTCGAGGAAGCCGCGCAGCGTGGTCACCTCGTCGGCGGCGACGGGCGGGTCGGTGCGGTGGTCGGTCACGGCGCCACCCTAGCGACCGCGCCCGGGCGCCCGCTCAGGGCAGGTCGGCCTCCCAGACGAGCCACTTGCGCCGCACCGCCGCCTCGACGTCGACACCCTGGGAGCGCGCGAGCAGGAGCAGGTGCGCCAGGACGTCGGCGACCTCGTCCGCGAGCGGCGACGCCGCGCCGTCGGGCACCGACGTCTCCGGACCCCCGCGCGGGCGGGTGCGCCCCGTCGCGACGAGGAACGCCTGGGTGAGCTCGCCGACCTCCTCGGTGAGCTTGAGCATGAACCAGTCAGCGTCGCGCTCGACGTCGAACTTCCGCGCGTACAGCGCCGACACCGCCTCGACGCGCTCGCCGAGCGCGGGCAGGGTGAGGGGCGCGTCGTCGTCCATCGCGCCAGTGAACCATCTGACGGCTCCGACCGTTCGGCACCTACGGTCCGCGTTCGGCAGCACGAGGTGCCGATCCGCGCGCGACGTACCGAACCCCGGCCTACCGCACGACGAGCGCGACGACGAGCAGCAGCACCGTCGCGACGATCTCCCCGATCCCGACGGCCTTCGGGCTCAGCGGTCGGCCCGGCAGCGCTGCCGACCGCACGGTCGCGGCGGCGAGGAACGCCGTCGCCCACCACCAGGTGGGGTCGTGCACGACGGCGACGACGCCCGCCGCGACGGCGACCGCCGCGTGGTACGCGACCGAGGCGACGACGTACGACCGCACGCCGCGCTCGCGGATCATCGTCTTGACGTAGAGCACCGTGCCGAACAGGTACGCGAGGAGCAGGGCGGCGACCAGCCAGACCACCGCCGGGACGGCGAGCACGGACGCACCCGCGGGCCGGCACGCGGAGTACGCGACGACCGTCATGAGCGACGCCGCGACCGTCATGGCTCCGCCCGCGGCGACGGACCGCTCGGTGCGCTGCGCCGAGGCCCACAGCCCGAGCGCGAGGAACGGCACGAACGCGGGCGCCCACGCCGCGAGCGCCGGGTCGAGCGCGAGCACGGCCGCACCGAGCACCGCGGCAAGCGCGCCGTAGGTGAGCATCGGGCGCCGGAAGCGCGGTCGGCGGCGCGACTTCAGCCACAGCCCGGCCGCGAAGTAGGCGAGGTACCCGACGAGCCAGAGCGCACCGAGCGCGAGGGTGGCCGGGCGGAACCCGGCGTCCTGCACGCCGCGCACCGTGCCGACCACGAACGGCAGCAGGAGCATGGGCCACGCGCCGTGCTGGTTCGGCACCCAGCCGGGCGGACGTCGGGCCACGCCCCGAGGCTAGCGCCGCGTCGGCCCGTTCCGGCCGCGCGGAGTCCCCCGTCCGCGCGGCCGCACGTCCCGGTCCCCCGGGACCTTCGTCCTGACCTTCGACGGCGTCCCGCGGCGCGCCGTCGACCGGCGTCACGCCCGGTCGCCGGACTAGATATGGTGGCGCAACCGTGATTCACACCCCACATGTTGGGGTACGGTCCGTCGCGCAACCCCTGCGCGCCGGCGAGAACCCGGTGGGCAGAGGGGACGAGCGATGACCGCCATCGAGCTCGACCAGGCAGCACCGCACCGCACGACCGCCACGCTGGAGGTCCTCAAGCGCGACGGCCGGCGACGGCCGTTCGACGACGCCCGCATCCGCGCCGCCGTGACGAAGGCGTTCGCGGAGGTGCACGGCGACCTCACGGCGACGCACCGCCACCGCGTGGCGGAGGTCGTCGACCGGGTCGACGCGGAGATCGCCGCGCGGTTCGACGCGACCGTGAAGATCTACGAGATCCAGGGCGTCGTCGAGCACGTGCTCCTGGAGTCGCACGAGTACGACGTCGCACGCGCCTACATCGACTACCGCGTGCAGCGCGACTTCGCGCGCAGCCGGGCGACGGACCTCAACCACTCGATCGTGCGGCTGCTGGACAAGGACTCCACGGTCGTCAACGAGAACGCGAACAAGGACAGCGAGGTCTTCAACACCCAGCGCGACCTGACGGCCGGGACGGTGGGCAAGGCGATCGGGCTGCGGATGCTCCCGCCGCACGTCGCGAACGCGCACCAGAAGGGCGACCTGCACTATCACGACCTCGACTACCACCCCTACGCGCCCATGACGAACTGCTGCCTCATCGACTTCCGGTCGATGCTGTCGAGCGGCTTCCGGATCGGGAACGCGCAGGTGGAGCCGCCCCGCTCGATCCAGACCGCGACGGCGCAGATCAGCCAGATCATCGCGAACGTGTCGTCCAGCCAGTACGGCGGGTGCTCGGTCAACCGCATCGACGAGCTCCTCGCTCCCTACGCCGAGCGCAACCTGGAGAAGCACCTCGCGGACGCGCGCCGCTGGATCGCCGACGAGTCCGCGCACGAGGAGTACGCGCGCGAGAAGACGCGCAAGGACATCTACGACGCGATGCAGTCGCTGGAGTACGAGATCAACACCCTGTTCACGTCGAACGGGCAGACGCCGTTCACGTCGGTCGGGTTCGGGCTCGGCACGGGGTGGCTGGAGCGCGAGATCCAGCGCGCGATCCTCCAGATCCGCATCCGCGGCCTCGGCAGCGAGGGCCGCACAGCGATCTTCCCCAAGCTCATCTTCACGCTGCGCCGCGGGCTCAACCTCGACCCCGGCGACCCCAACCACGACCTCAAGCAGCTCGCGGTCGAGTGCGCGACGAAGCGCATGTACCCGGACGTGCTGTCGTACGACAAGATCGTCGAGCTCACGGGCTCGTTCAAGGTCCCCATGGGCTGCCGGTCGTTCCTCCAGGGCTGGCAGGACGAGCACGGCCAGGACGTCTCCGAGGGCCGCATGAACCTCGGCGTCGTGACGCTCAACCTCCCGCGCATCGCGCTCGAGGCGGACGGCGACCTCGACGCGTTCTGGCGCCTGCTCGACGAGCGCCTGGAGACCGTGCACGACGCGCTCGTCTTCCGCATCGAGCGCTGCAAGGAGGCGACGCCGGGCAACGCGCCGATCCTCTACGTCCACGGGGCCTTCGGGGAGCGCCTCGCGCCGGGCGACGACGTCGACCGCCTCTTCCGCGACGGCCGCGCCACGGTGTCGCTCGGGTACATCGGGCTGTACGAGGTCGCCGCCGCGTTCTTCGGCGGCGCCTGGGAGCACGACCCGCGGGCCAAGGAGCTGACGCTCGACGTGCTGCGGTCCCTGCACGCGCACGCCGCCGGGTGGACGGCGCGGCTCGGCTACCGGATCAGCGTCTACGGCACGCCGAGCGAGAGCCTCACCGACCGGTTCTGCCGCCTCGACCGGGAGCGGTTCGGCGCGGTGCCCGACATCACCGACAAGGACTACTACACGAACAGCTTCCACTACGACGTCCGCAAGAGCCCGACGCCGTTCGAGAAGCTCGACTTCGAGGCCGAGTACGCGCGGTACACGTCGGGCGGGTTCATCCACTACTGCGAGTACCCCGTGCTCCAGCAGAACCCGAGGGCGCTGGAGGCCGTCTGGGACTACGCGTACGACCGCGTGGGCTACCTCGGCACGAACACGCCCATCGACCGCTGCTACGCGTGCGGGTTCACAGGCGACTTCGACCCGACCGCGCGCGGCTTCGCGTGCCCGTCGTGCGGCAACGCCGACCCGCGCACGTGCGACGTCGTGAAGCGCACGTGCGGGTACCTCGGCAACCCGCAGCAGCGCCCCATGGTGCACGGCCGCCACGCGGAGATCTCCGCGCGCGTGAAGCACCTGCCGGACCCGGCGTCGGCGTGACCGTGGCGCGCACCCCCGGCCCCGGCTGGCGCTCGGACCGCGTCAGCCGGGGGTACGTCGCGGACTACAAGCCGTTCGTCATGGTCGACGGCGAGGGCGTGCGCTGCTCCCTCTACGTGAGCGGGTGCCTCTTCGCGTGCGCGGGCTGCTTCAACGAGGCCGCGTGGAGCTTCCGCTACGGCCGCCCGTACGACGACGCCCTGGAGGACCGCGTCCTCGCCGACCTCGCGCACCCCGCCGTGCAGGGCCTGTCCCTGCTCGGCGGGGAGCCGTTCCTCAACACGGGCGTGTGCCTGCGGCTCGTGCGCCGCCTGCGCGCCGAGCACGGCGACCGCAAGGACGTGTGGTGCTGGACGGGCTACACCCTGGAGGAGCTGCGCGCAGGGGCCGCGGACCAGCGCGCGCTGCTCGCCGAGGTCGACGTGCTGGTCGACGGCCGGTTCGAGCTCGCGCGCCGCGACCTCACGCTCGCGTTCCGCGGCAGCACCAACCAGCGCGTGCTCGACGCGCGGGCCTCGCTCGCGACGGGGCGCGCCGTCCCGTGGGCGTCGGACCGCGCGACGACGAGCGCCTGACGACGGCGCCACCGGGCCGTCGGCTCACCGGGACGCGCGGCGCCGGGGGGCGGGGTCGGGCTCCGCGGGGCGGCGGATGCTCCCGATCATCTCCCACGTCGCCATCGTCATCAGGAAGGTTCCCCAGAGGAAGAGGATGAACCCGCAGATGTAGAGGGCGGTGAGCGCGCCGCGCGGGACAGGTGTGGTGATGCCGGCAGCGTCCGCGGCCACAGAGACGGCCGTGTGGTAGGAACCGACGGCGGCAGCACTGAAGAAGATCACGAAGGACATCACCCCGAGCACGAGCCCGGAGACCGCTTTCTTCGCCGGCGCGGTCCACGACATGTCGTCCTCCTGGTGGTCGGTTGCGCTCGACGATCTCATGCGCGGTCCCGGGACACCACGGACGTCGACCGCGTCCGCCGGAAACACCTCCACCCCGCGCAGCCGCGCCGCGTCTTCCGTCAGACGGTCTTGCGGGTGCGGCGGATGCCGACCCACAGCCCGACGGCGCACGTCACCGCCGCGGCGACGAAGCCCCACAGCACGTCGGGGTCGGCGAACGACCCGGCGAGCAGGGCGCGCTCGGCGTCGACGATGTAGGTGAGCGGGTTGAAGAGCGCCGCGGTGCGCATCCACGCCGGCCCGGCCTCGAGCGGCAGCATCATGCCGGAGAGGATGAGCAGCGGGAACAGCAGCGACTGCTGCACGCCCCAGAACAGCCACTCCCGGTTCTTCGCGGCGAGCGCGAGCGCGATCGACAGCGCACCCACGCCGATGCCGAACAGCCCGAGCAGCAGCAGCCCGACGAGCAGGTGCAGCGGGTAGAGCGTGAAGCCGAACGGGACGCACACGAGCGCGATGAGAAGCCCCTGCACGACGAGCGGTGCGAACTCCTTGAGCGAGCGCCCGACGAGGATCGCGGAGCGGTCGAGCGGCGTCGCGAGCACGCGCTCGTAGGAGCCGGTCATCATCTCGTAGAGCAGGTTCGAGCCGCTCATGGACGTGCCGAACAGCGAGATCATGACGATCACGCCGGGGACGAACCACTGCAGCGTCTCGGCCGTCGACCCGCCGCCCCCGGGCGCGCCGCCGCCGAACCCGCCGACCGCGCCCGTGAGGAGCGGGCCGAAGAGACCGAGGAAGATCAGCGGCTGCAGCAGCGAGAAGATCAGCGTGAACGGGTCGCGCAGCACGAGCAGGATCTCGCGCGTGAAGACGGCCCACGTGTCGCCGAGGAACTTCGCGACGCCGGTCCGCATCGCCGTGTCGGCGCCGGCGGCCGGGGCTCCGACGCGCGCGCCCGCGAGGTCGGTCCGCGTGCTCATGCGGCCTCCTCTCGCAGGCTGCGGCCGGTGAGGTTGAGGAAGACGTCGTCGAGGCTCGCCTGCTTCAGCTCTGCCGAGCGCACGGCCAGCCCCGCGACGCGCAGCGCCTCGATGGCCTCCGGGAGGCGGTCGGCGCCGTGCGTCGTCGAGATGCGGACCGTCACGACGCCGTCCGCGCCCGTCGTGGTCGCGACCTCGCCCGCGTCCTCGGCGAGGGACGCGCGGACGCGGCCGACGACGTCGGGCACCGCTCCCGGCGACGCCTCCCCCGGGGCGCCGCCGACGGGCGCCGGGACCACGACGAGCGTGATGACGTCGTCCGCGTGGTCGTGCTTGAGGGAGTCCGGCGTGGCATCGGCGATGATCTCGCCGTGGTCGATGACGACGACGCGCTCGGCCATGCTGTCGGCCTCGTCGAGGTAGTGGGTCGTGAGCACGATCGTCATGCCGTAGCGCTCGCGCATCGCCGCGATGTGCTCCCAGAGGTTCGCGCGGGCGTGGGGGTCGAGGCCCGTCGTCGGCTCGTCGAGGAAGAGCAGCGGCGGGTGGTTCATCAGCCCGAGCGCGACGTCGAGCCGGCGCCGCTGGCCGCCGGACAGCGACTGCACGGTCCGCTTCTCGAGCCCGCCGAGGTCGAGGGCGTCGAGGAGCTCGGCGGCGCGCCGCGTGTACTCGGTGGGCGGCAGCCCGTAGAAGCGGCCCTGGTTGTGGAGCTCGTCGAGCACGCGGTAGGAGAACCCGCCGCCGTTCCCCTGGCCGATGAAGCCGATGCGTGAGCGGACCCGGGCCGGGTCGCGCGCGACGTCGTACCCGGCGACCTCCGCGGTCCCGGCGGTCGGTGCGAGGAGGCTCGTCAGCATCCTCAGGGTCGTGGACTTGCCGGCCCCGTTCGGGCCGAGGAAGGCGACGAGCCCGCCCTCGCGGACGTCGACGTCGATGCCCTTGACGGCCTCGACGGTCTCTTTCTTGCGGTGGAAGGTCTTGGTCAGGCCGCGGGCTCGGATCACCGGAGCCACCCTCTCGTACGCCGTACCGAAATGGAGCGACCACGCTAGCATACGGTGTACGGGAAAAGGCAAGCCTTCGTCGCACGACCGCACCGGAGGCGAGATCCCGCGGGAAGTCGGGGAGGATACGCACGTGACGACCGACCCGACCGACGCCCGCGCGGCCGACCGTGCGCCGTCGGCCACCGCGCCGACCCCGCCCGCGACCCCGGACCCCGAGGACGCCGCGGGCAACGACGACGCCGTGCGGACGCGCGGCGTCGCGGCCGCCGCGGACGCCGGGGTCGCCTCCGCGGTGCAGGCGGCCGAGCACGCGCGCGCCCAGTTCACCGAGATCGTCCGCACCCCCGAGATCACGCGCCGCCTCGCGCTCCTCTGGGACCCGCCCGCGCCCGCGACGCGCGGCCGCAAGCCGCGCCTCACGCTCGACGACGTCGTGCGGGCGGGGATCGCCGTCGCGCAGGAGGGCGGCCTCGACGCGCTGTCCATGCGCCGCGTCGCGACGGAGCTCGGCGTCGGGGCCATGTCGCTCTACACCTACGTGCCCGGTCGCACCGAGCTCGTGGACCTCATGATCGACCGCGCGTACGCCGAGCTCGACCTGCCCGCTGCGGGAGCCCCGTGGCGGCCCGCGCTCGCGCAGTACGCGCACGAGCTGTGGAACCTCTACCTGCGCCACCCGTGGATCCTCCAGACCAACATGTGGCGCGCCCCGCTCGCGCCCCACGTGCTCGACGCCCAGGAGGCCGGGCTGCGGACCATCGTCGACACCGGCCTCTCCGAGCTCCAGGTCGTCGACACCCTCGGCCTCGTCGACAACTACGTCCAGGGCCTCGCGCGCGCCACGATCGCCGAGCGGACCGAGCGCGACGCGACCGGCGTGGGCAACGACGAGTACTGGACGACCCTCGGCAGCTTCTGGGAGGACTGGTTCGACGTCGAGCGCTACCCCGTCATGACGCGCGTCTACGTCGCGGGCGGCTTCGACGCGCCGCAGGGACCCTTCGACGCGAGCCTCGACCGCCTGCTCGACGCCGTCGAGCTGGCCATCGACAGCGCGAGCGCCGACCGGTCCGTCGACCCCGCCGCCGCACCGGAGGACCCCGACCCCGCGGGTTAGGGAGGTCGTGCCGAAGGTCCCGCGGCACGACGCCGGTCCCGGCTGACGTGCGGGCGTCACCCCTGGCAGGATCGACCCATGGATCCCCGCGCCGGCACGCCCGCCCAGCCCAGCGACCTCATCGACGTCGACGCCGTGGTCGGCGCCTACTACGACCTCGCGCCCGACGTCGACGACCCGGCCCAGAAGGTCGTGTTCGGCACGTCGGGCCACCGGGGGTCGAGCCTCGACCACGCGTTCAACGAGGCGCACATCATCGCGATCACGGCCGCGATCGTCGAGTACCGGCGCTCGCAGGGCACGGACGGGCCGCTGTTCATCGGGCGCGACACCCACGCGCTGTCGCTCCCGGCGTGGCAGACCGCGCTCGAGGTCCTCGTCGCCGCGGGCGTCCAGACGTACGTCGACGCGCGGGACTCGTTCACCCCGACCCCCGCCGTCTCGCAGTCGATCCTCCTGCACAACGAGGCGACGACGGTCGACGGCGTCCGCACCACCGGCCCCGGCCTCGCGGACGGGATCGTCGTCACGCCGTCGCACAACCCCCCGCGCGACGGCGGCTTCAAGTACAACCCGCCGCACGGCGGCCCCGCGGGGTCCGAGGCGACCGGCTGGATCGCGGACCGCGCGAACGAGATCCTGCGCACCGGCGTCGGCAGCGTCCCGCGCGTGCCGCTGACCCAGGCGCTCACGTCCGAGCACGTGCACAAGCACGACTTCCTCACCACGTACGTCGACGACCTGGCGAACGTCCTCGACCTCGACGTCATCCGCGACTCCGGCGTGCGGATCGGCGCCGACCCGCTGGGCGGCGCGTCGGTCGAGTACTGGGGCGAGATCGGCGAGCGGTACGGGCTCGACCTCACGGTCGTGAACCCGCAGGTCGACCCCCGCTGGGCGTTCATGACCCTCGACTGGGACGGCAAGATCCGCATGGACTGCTCGTCGCCGTACGCGATGGCGTCCCTCGTCTCCGGCATGACCGGGGAGTCCGGGAACGCCGAGGGCGGCGCGCCGTTCGACGTGGCCACCGGGAACGACGCCGACTCCGACCGCCACGGGATCGTCACGCCCGACGCCGGGCTCATGAACCCCAACCACTACCTCGCCGTCGCGATCCAGTACCTCTACGGCGGCGCGCGCGAGGGCTGGCGCGACGACGCGGCGATCGGCAAGACGCTCGTGTCGTCCGCGCTCATCGACCGGGTCGCGGGCGGGCTCGGCCGTCGGCTCGTCGAGGTCCCCGTCGGGTTCAAGTGGTTCGTGCCCGGCCTGCTCGACGGCTCCGTCGGGTTCGGCGGCGAGGAGTCCGCGGGGGCGTCGTTCCTGCGCAAGGACGGCCGCGTCTGGTCGACGGACAAGGACGGCCTGCTCCTCGCGCTGCTCGCGTCGGAGATCATCGCGACCACGGGCCGCACGCCGTCCGAGCACCACCGCGACCTCGTCGAGCGCTACGGCGAGTCCTGGTACGCGCGCGTCGACGCGCCCGCGACGCTCGAGCAGAAGGGGACGCTCGGCAAGCTCTCGCCCGAGCAGGTCACCGCGACCGAGCTCGCCGGCGAGCCGATCACCGCGAAGCTCACGAACGCCCCCGGGAACGACGCCCCGATCGGCGGGCTCAAGGTGACGACCGAGAACGCGTGGTTCGCGGCCCGGCCGTCGGGCACGGAGAACGTCTACAAGATCTACGCCGAGTCGTTCGTCTCCGCCGAGCACCTGACCCAGGTCCAGGCCGAGGCGAAGGACGTCGTCTCCGCCGCCCTCGGGAGCTGACGCCCCCGCCGAGGGAGAGGCGTGGTCACCACCACGCCTCTACCTCGCGGGACCAGGGCTCTCCCTCGGCGGACCGGGGCTCTACCTCGCGAGAAGGGCTACGTCGCCCGACGACGCTCGCGCGCGTCCCACGTGTCCGTCGCGACGCGCTGGGCGTCGCGGAGCGCGCGGGCCGGGTCGACGCCCTTGGGGCAGACCTGTGTGCAGGCCCCGACCTGGATGCACGGCCAGGCGCCGAACTCGGTGTCGAGGACGTCGGCGCGGTCGAGCTCGCCCGCGTCGCGCGAGTCCTCGTCCCAGCGGCGCGCCGTCGCGACGACGGCCGGGCCGAGGAAGTCGGGCGCGACGTCGAGCTGCGGGCACGCCGCGTAGCAGAGCATGCAGTCGATGCACTCGGCGAAGCCCTTGAACGCGGCGAGCTCGCCCGGCGTCTGCCGGTGGCCCGACGCCGGCCCGACCGCCCGCAGCACGTCGTCACCGTCCGGCGTCCGCGAGCCCTCGACGTCCTCGCCCCCCTCGACCCCGGCGCCGGCCCCCGCCCCGGCTCCAGCTCCGGCTCCGGCTCCGGCCGAGGGCGGGTCGACGAGCGGGAGGCGCGTGGCGCCGTCGGGCACGAGCCAGGGCTGCACGGTGGCGAGCTTGCCGAGGAAGGTGTCGGTGTCGACGACGAGGTCGCGGAGCACCTCGGCGTGCGCGAGCGGCTCGACGACGAGGCCGGACGTGCGGTAGCCGCGCACGAACGTCTCGCACCCGAGCACCGGGCGGCCGTTGACCATGACGCCGCAGCTCCCGCAGACCGCCATCTTGCACGACCACCGGAACGTCAGCGTGGAGTCGGCGTGGTCCTTGACCCACTGGAGCGCGTCGAGCACGGACGTGCGGTCGTCGTAGGGGACGTCGAACACGTCCCGCCTGCCGGTGGCCGCGCCGTCGGGCGACGTGCGCGCGACCTCCAGCCGCACCGTCTGCTCGCTCACGCGCCTTCTCCCTCCTCCGCCGAGGCCGACGTCGCCGTCGTCTCCGAGCCCTTCCCGACAGCAACCTCATGTTCGGCAGAGGCGCCCACCGGGACGTGCGTCACCTCGATGGCGCCGCTCGCGCCGAGGCGGACCTCGGAGTGGCGCGCCACCCCTTCCTGCTCCGGGAAGTCCAGCCGCTGGTGGGCGCCGCGCGACTCCTCGCGCGCGAGCGCGGCGGCGACGGTCGCGTGCGCGACGAGCAGCGTCGCGCCGAGCTCGACCGTCGTCGCCCAGTCGGTGTTGAGCACGGCGCTCGTGTCGGCGACGCGGACGTCGTCGTACCGGGCGCGCAGATCCTCGACGGCGGCGAGCGCCCGCTGCAGGCCGTCGGCGTCGCGGTAGATCCCGGCGTCGGCGTCGAGCACGCGCCCGAGCTCGGCCCGGATCGCGGCGGGCGGCTCGGTCCCCCTGCCGCGCATCGCGAGGAATCCGTCGGCGATCTCGGCGGCCCGGTCCACGACCGCGGGACCCGTCCGGACCGCCGAGGGCCCGCCGCCGGCCCCGGGCGGGCCCATCTCCCGCGACCACGCGAGCGCCGCCTCGCCCGCCGCGCGCCCGACGACGAGCGTCTCCACGAGCGAGTTGGACCCGAGCCGGTTGGCGCCGTGCAGGCCGGTCGACGCGCACTCCCCCGCGGCGAACAGCCCGGCGACGCCGGTCGCGCCGCGCGCGTCGGTGCGGATGCCGCCCATCGTGTAGTGCGCCGTCGGGCGGACGGGCACGGGCTCGGTCGCCGGGTCGACGCCCGCGAACTGCTTGGCGAGTCCGGTCACGAGCGGCAGCCGCTCGGCGAGACGGTCCTTGCCCAGGTGCCGCAGGTCGAGCAGGACGACGCCGCCGTCGGGCGTGGGGATGGTGCGGCCGTCGCGGTCGGCGTGCCAGAACGCCTGCGACAGGCGGTCGCGCGGCCCGAGCTCCATGGTGCGCGGCACGGGCGCCCCGACGGGCGACTCGGGACCGAGGCCGTAGTCCGCGAGATAGCGGCGGCCGTCGGCGTCGAGCAGCACCCCGCCCTCGCCGCGCGCGGCCTCGGTGAGGAGGATGCCGCTGCCCGGGAGGCCGGTCGGGTGGAACTGGAGGAACTCCAGGTCGCGCAGCGGCACTCCCGCTCGCAGCGCCATCGCGGTGCCGTCGCCCGTGCAGATGCCCGCGTTCGTGCTGGTCCCCCACGCGCGCGCCGAGCCGCCCGTCGCGAGGACCACGGCGGGCGCCTCCAGGAGCAGCGGCTCGCCGCGGTGCTGGTCGTGCACGACGACGCCGCGCACCCGGGCGTCCGGGCCGCCCGGGTCCTCGACCACGAGGTCGAGCACGTGGTGCTCGTCGTACCGGCGGACGGGGCCGTCGGGACCGGAGTGCCGCAGCGACGTCTGGAACAGGGTGTGCAGGAGGTGGAAGCCGGTCTTGTCGGCGGCGAACCAGGTGCGGGCGCGGCTCATGCCGCCGAACCGGCGGACGGCCACGTCGCCGTCGTCCGTGCGCGACCACGGCAGCCCCCACCGCTCGAGCCGGTAGAGCTCGCCGGCCGCGCGCTCGACGACGAACCGGACCGCGTCCTCCTCGCACAGCCCGGCGCCGCCCGCGAGGGTGTCGGCGACGTGCTGCTCGAGCGAGTCGTCGTCGCCCACGACGCCCGCCGCCCCGCCCTCGGCGGCGACCGTGTGCGAGCGCATCGGGTAGACCTTCGAGACGAGCGCGACCACGGGGGTGCGGCCGTCGTCGCGGGCCGCGACCTCGGCGACGGCGAGCGCCGCGCTCAGCCCGGCGGCGCCGCCCCCGACGACGACCACGTCGGCGTGCTCGACGCGCAGCGCGGTCACGGGCGTCCTCCGGGGGCGAGAGGGCGGGCGGACAGGTCCGGTGCGGCGCAGAGCGGGGGGAGAGCGTGCCGAGGCATAGGGGAAGGGTCCCCGCGCCGTCGGGCCAGCGCAACAGGCGAAGGTCCCGGTCCGGGGCCCTGATGGGCACCGCTCCCCATCGAGCGCGAGCCCCCTCTGTGGGTAAGGTCCGTGCGGAACCCCTCCCCGAACCACCGGAGCACTCATGCGTCCCGCCCGTACCGCCGCCCGCCTGACCGTCGCCGCCGCGCTCGCACTCGGCCTCACCGCGTGCACCGTCGCCGTCGACGGCGGGGACGCCCCGAAGACGTCCGCCCCCGAGGAGACGACGACGGAGGAGTCCGCGCCGGCCGAGGACGCCGAGGAGGTCGACGACGCCGCGGCGGAAGGGACCGAGGCGGACGGCGAGCTGCCCGACTGGGCCAACCCCGTCGCGACGCCGGGCGAGCAGATCTCGACCTTCACGGTCGGCGACGTGCGCGTCGACGTCTACCAGGTGGGCGTCACGCAGGCCTCGAAGGACGGCCTGTTCGTCGACCCGGACACCAACCAGCCGCTCATCGCGGCGGGCGACGACATCGTCTTCATCAACTACGTCATCACGAACGAGGGCGACCCGATCGACCTCGGCTCCAGCCTCGTGAGCATCGACGAGCGCTACGACGACTGGCCGTACATGCAGGGCATGGACACCATCGTCGACGACGCGCTGTACGAGGCGCAGGGCGTGCACGACGACGCGATGCACAACCAGGCGTACCGCGAGCCGTCGGTGTACCCGTTCGCGACGGGCCAGTCGTACTCGTACGCGACGAACTTCCGCTACCAGCCCGGCTCGCCGATCACGTTCGACGCCGTGATCACGCCCGTGGACGCGGAGGGCGAGCTCCTGCACGACGAGCGCATCGAGGGCGAGGGCACCGGCACGATCTCCTGACGCCGCCCGCGCCTGCCGCGAGAGCCCCGGTCCCGACGGACCGGGGCTCTCGTGCGCTCAGCGCCGGGTCAGGTCCTCGTACTCCGGGTGCCGCTCGACGTACGCGCGGATGAACGGGCACAGCGCGACGACGCGCTCGCCCGACTCCCGCACGCTGTCGAGCGCGCCCGCGGCGAGCGCGGACCCGACGCCGCGCCCCTCGAACGCCGGGTCGACCTCGGTGTGCGTGAAGATCACCGCGCCCGGCTCCCGCACGTAGGCGGCGAAGCCGGCGACGACGCCGTCGCCGGTGCGGGCCTCGAAGCGGTCGCCCTCGTCGGTGACGGTGACGGTGACGGTAGGCGTGCGGGGTGCGGGGCTGTCGGTCATGCCGCCATCGTCGTCGGCCCGGCGCCCCCGGACAACCGCGGCGCGACCCCTGAGACGGCCGTCGCGTCGGGCGTCACGACACGAATTCGCTACCGGCCGGACGGCTTCCGGGTGCGACACTGGGACGGTGGTCCAGGATTCCCCGTCGCGCGCTGACGACCCCGAGAACCCCGAGCACCGGCGGGACGACCTGACGACCGAGGGGACGGCGTCGGGCACGGCGCCGGAGGCCGACGTCCGGGCCTCCCGCAACCCCTACCGCGCCGTGCTCACGCTGCCCGGCGCGTGGCGGTTCTCCGCCGCGGCGCTCGTCGCGCGCCTGCCGATGTCGATGGTCGGCATCGGCACGATCCTCATGATCCAGGGCATCTACGGCGAGTACGCGCTCGCGGGACGCGTCGCAGCCGCGCTCGTCGTGGCGCAGGCGGTCGTGTCGCCCCAGATCGCGCGCCTCGTGGACCGCACGGGGCAGCGCGTCGTCATGCTGCCGCTGCTCGCCGCCGCGACGCTCGGGCTCGGCGGGCTCATCCTCTGCGCCGTGCTCCGCGCGCCCGAGTGGACGCTCTACGTGTTCGCCGCGGTCTCCGGCGCGACCCAGGGGTCGTACGGCTCGATGGTCCGCGCGCGCTGGACGCACATCGTGCCCGACGCGCGGCGCCTGCACACCGCGTACTCGCTCGAGTCCGCGCTCGACGAGCTCGTGTTCGTCGTGGGGCCCGTGCTCGCGACCGTGCTCGCGACGAGCGTGTCGCCGTCGGCAGGGCTCGTCGTCCCGCTGGTCGCGGCGGTCGTGGGCGGGCTGTGGTTCCTGTCCCAGCGCGCGACCGAGCCGCCCGTCGTCGTGCCCGAGGCCGGCGTGAAGCAGCGCTCGGCCATGCGGTCGACGGGGATGATCGTGCTCGCCGTGATCTTCGTGGCCATGGGCATCGTGTTCGGCGCGACCGACGTCTCGACCATCGCGTTCGCCGAGGAGGAGGGCCAGAAGGGCGCCGCCGGCATCATCCTCGCCGTGTTCGCCCTGGGCTCGCTCATCTCCGGCCTCGTCTACGGCGCCCGCCACTGGGTGTCCCCGCTGTGGCGCCGGTTCGTCATCGGGATCGTCGCGCTCGCCGCAGGCGTGTCGCTGTTCTTCTTCGTCACGTCGATCCCCGTGCTCGCGGCGGTCATGTTCGTGACCGGGTTCGCCATCGCGCCGACGCTCATCAACGGCAACAACCTCGTGCAGAACCTCGTGGCCCCGACGCAGCTCACCGAGGGCCTCGCGTGGGTCGGGACGTCGCTCGGCGTCGGGGTGTCGATCGGGTCGTCCGTCGCCGGGTCGCGCATCGACGCGGGCGGCGCGCACGCCGGGTTCGAGGTCGTCGTCGCGGCGGCCGCGCTCGCCGTCGTGCTGGTGCTCGTGGCCCTGAGGTCGCTGCGGCGCAGCGCCGACCGCGAGGACGTCACGGACGGCACGCCGGCCCACTGACGCGGGGTACGCCGCGAGACGGTCGACGTCGAGGCTCCGAGACGACGGGCGGGACGGCTCGGCCTCAGATGATGCCGAGGTAGCTCTGCACGGCCCGCTCGAGCGCGTCCAGGTCGTCTCGAAGAAGGAAGTCGACAGGCTCCCCGACGACGTAGCCGGTGTCGATCACACGGAGCTGGTCGACGAGGAGCACGGTCTCCTGCCCGGCGATCTCGAGGACGGGCCGGAAGATCGCACGCTGCGCGCTCGTCGAGGTCGGCACGATCGTCGCGACGGACCACGGCATGTTTGTCGGGGACAGAACCACCCCGTGCCGCCGACCGCCCTGCTCGTGGCCCCGGGGGTCACCGAGGTCGACGCGGTAGACGGCGCCGCGGATCACCAGGCGTCCGGCTCGTCGTCGAGGTTCTCGTGCGCGAGGTTCTCGGCATCGATGCGGGCCTGGTCGACCCACTTCTCGTGCGCGACCAGGTGCAGTCCCCGGCGGACGGCATCGCTGGCGGTGACGCCTTCGTCGCGGAGGCGGTCGAGGATCCGGCGCTCCTCGGGGGTGGGTCGGAACGTGACGGAGTCGCGCTTCGTCGGGGCGCCCTCGTCCTTCCCGCCGCGCGGGGTCTCCCCGACCGGCGCGCCGTTCTTCCCGCCCCGCGAGGTCGATCGTCGCGAGGTCGTCCCCTCGTGCGCGGTGCTGCGGGTTCTCGTCGCCATGATCACGACACTACGCCGTGTGTCCCACATTTGTCAGACACGGGTCTGGCGCGGATGACGCCCGCACACCCTCCCGCCAGCGCCGCCCCTCGGGTCGACGAGCACGCGGCGCCGGGTCGGCGCGATCCACGACGCCGCAGGTCCGCCGCTCGTCAGGCCGGGTCGGCGCCCGAGAGGTGGGCGCGCTCGCCCTCCTGGTCGAAGATCGTGAGGATCTCGACCGGGCCGTCGTGCGCGCCGAACGAGTGCGGCACCATCGTCGAGAACTCCGCCGCCTGTCCCTCGTGGACGAGGATCCGTCGGTCCGCGAGGTAGACCACGGCCGTCCCGGACAGGACGGTGAACCACTCGTGCCCCGGGTGGACGCGCTGGTGCTCCGGCCCGACGGCGCGCTCGGGCGTCAGGCGCATCTTCGCGACCATGGTCCCGGTCCGCTCGCGCGACAGCAGCCACGTGGTCTCCCCCGGGCGGCGCTGCGGCTCGGGCCGGATCACGACGTCCTCGTCGTCGACGGGCTCGACGAGCTGGTCGAGCGTCGTGCCCAGCGCACGGGCGATCGGCACGAGCTGGTCGAGCGCGATGCGCCGGTGCCCGGTCTCGATGCGGCTGAGCGTGGACGGGCTGAGGAAGCAGCGCGCGGCCAGCGCGTCGAGCGTCCAGCCGCGCGCGAGCCGCAGCCCGCGGATGCGCTGCCGCACGACGGCGTCGAGATCCGGTTCTTGCGTCATGAGCAAGATTCTATGCTCAACACGCATGATCGTCCTACGGTGGAGCCATGGACCTCCCCGCCCGTCCCCAACCTGCGCCCGGTCCCGACGACCCCGCCGTCGCGGGTCCCGGCTCGACGCACCGTGCCGCTCACGCACCCGGGCACGGCCACGCACCCGGGCACGGCCACCCCCACGGCGCCGCACCCGGGCACGAGCACAGCCACGGCCCGCACGACGGCGCCGGGATGGCCGAGCTGCTCGAGCTCGACGCGCTCGTGTTCGGGGACCTCCTCGACGAGGCCGTCGCGGTCGCCGTCGGGCACGCCCCGGACCCGACGCGCACCGTCGTCGACCTGGGCGCCGGGACCGGCACCGGGACCCGGGCGCTCGCGCGGGCGTTCCCCGACGCCGAGGTCGTCGCGGTCGACGCGGACGCCGCGATGCTCGACCGCCTCCGGGCCCGGCTCGCGGGGACCGGCCTCGCGGAGCGCGTCCGCACCGTCGAGGCCGACCTCGACGCCGGGTGGCCGCCGGTCGGCGTCGCGGACGTCGTGTGGGCGTCGGCCTCGCTGCACCACGTCGCCGACCCGGCGCGCGTCCTGCACGACGCCCGCGACGCGCTCGCCCCGGGCGGCCTGCTCGTCGTCGTCGAGATGACCGCGACGACGCCCGTCCTGCCCGACGGCGCAGCCCACGCCGACCTCGCCGCGCGCCTCGAGCGCGCCATGGCGCACGCCGGCTGGAACCGCTACCCCGACTGGACCCCGTACCTGACCGCCGCCGGGCTGGAGGTGGTGGACCGGCGCGAGCCGACCGCCGTCGTGCCGCCGGGGCCGGAGACGTCCCGCTGGGCGCACGCCACCGCGACGCGCCAGCGCGAGCACCTGGCGGACGAGCTGGAGCCCGCCGACCTCGCGGCGCTCGACGTCGTGCTCGCGGCGACCGCTCCCGGCACGACCGACCACACCGTCCGCGCCCGGGGCGGCCGCGTCGTCTGGGCCGCCCGCCGCCCCCGCTGAGTGCGTCGAACAGTCGCCGTCCGGGCCGATCCCCGCGACTGATTCCCGCACTCAGGGAGTCCCGTCACCCCGCTGAGAAGAACCGTGAACACCACCACCGAGAAGAACGCTCCCTACGACGTCGCGATCGTCGGCGGCGGTCCCGCCGGGCTGAGCGCCGCGGTGACGCTCGCGCGGTCGCTGCGGTCCGTCGTCGTGCTCGACGCCGGCGAGCCCCGCAACGCGCCCGCGGAGGGCGCGCACAACCTGCTCGGGCGCGAGGGCGTGCCGCCGCGCGAGCTGCTGGCCACGGGCCGCGCCGAGGCCGAGGGCTACGGCGCCGAGGTCCACGACGCGCGCGTCGCCCGCGCCGACGGCGACGTCGAGACCGGCTTCACGCTCACCCTGGACGACGGCGGGACGGTCCGGGCGCGCCGCGTGCTGCTCGCGACCGGCCTCGTCGACGAGCTGCCCGACGTGCCGGGCGTGCGGGAGGGCTGGGGCTCGACCGTGCTGCACTGCCCGTTCTGCCACGGGTGGGAGGTGCGGGGGCAGCGGATCGGGGTCCTCGCCACCGGGCCCGCCGCCGCGCACCAGGTGCTGCTGTTCCGCCAGCTCACCCCGCACGTCACGCTGTTCCAGCACACCGCCCCCGAGCCCGACGACGCCACGTGGGAGCAGCTCTCGGCGCTCGGCGTGCGCGTGGTCGAGGGCGAGGTCGCGCGTCTCGACGTCGATGGCCGGTCGGTGCGGTCGGTCGTGCTCGCCGACGGGACGTCGTTCCCGGTGGACGCGGTCGTCGTCGGGCCGCGGTTCGTCGCGCGCGGCGAGCTGTTCGAGCAGCTCGGCGGGACGCTGGAGGACCACCCGGCGGGCCGGTTCGTGCCCGCCGACCCGCGCGGCGCGACCGCGGTGCCGGGCGTGTGGGCCGCGGGCAACTCGAGCGACCTCATGGCGCAGGTCGGGGCGTCGGCCGCGGCCGGTGTCATGGCCGGCGCGGGGATCCACGGCGAGCTCGCGCAGGCCGACGCGGCGGCGGCCGTCGCGCGTCGGCGGACGCCGTCCGCGGCGCACGCCGCGCCCGCGGTCTGAGGCCCGGCCTCGGCCGCCGAGGGAGCGCCCGCGGGCCGCCCGGCCGCAGCGTGACGCACGAGACGCCCGCTCACGCTGCGCCCCCGGGCGACCCGTCGCACGATGGAGGACGACCCCAGCCCACCGTGGAGGTACGTCATGCCGTTCGGAATCGGTCGCTCCCCGCAGGACAAGCGCAACCGCACGGTCGCCGACCTGCTCGTCGCGCAGCTCATCGAGGCGGGGGTGCGCCGGATCTACGGCATCGTCGGCGACAGCCTCAACCCCGTGGTCGACGCCGTGCACCGGTCCAACGCGGGCGAGAACGCGGGCAAGGGGATCGAGTGGATCCACGTGCGCCACGAGGAGGCGGCTGCGTTCGCCGCCGCCGCCGAGGCCGAGGTCACGGGCAGCCTCGCGGTGTGCGCCGGGTCGTGCGGGCCGGGAAACCTGCACCTCATCAACGGCCTGTACGACGCCAACCGGTCGCGCGTGCCCGTGCTCGCCATCGCGAGCCACATCCCGAGCAAGCAGATCGGCACCGGGTTCTTCCAGGAGACCCACCCTGACCGCCTGTTCACGGAGTGCTCCGTCTACTCCGAGATGATCTCGAGCGCCGAGCAGGCGCCGCGCGTCATCAACTCCGCGATCCACCACGCCTACGGCGCGCGCGGCGTCTCCGTCCTCACCCTCCCGGGCGACGTCGCCGACCTCGACGCCCCCGCCGCCGTGCCCGACGTCGCGTGCCGGCCCGCTCCCCCGCGCGTCGTCCCCGACGAGACCGCCGTCCAGCAGCTCGCGGACGCGATCGACGCCGCGAAGAAGGTCACGATCTTCGCCGGGGCGGGCGTGCGCGGCGCGCACGACGACGTCCTCGCGCTCGCCGACAAGATCGCCGCGCCCGTGGGCCACTCGCTGCGCGGCAAGGAGTTCATCCAGTACGACAACCCGTTCGACGTCGGCATGTCCGGCCTCCTCGGCTACGGCGCCGCGTTCGACGCCATGCACGACTGCGACCTCCTCGTGCTGCTCGGCACCGACTTCCCCTACGACCAGTTCCTCCCGGAGTCGGTCCGCACGGCCCAGGTCGACATCGACCCGACCCACCTCGGGCGGCGCACGCGCCTCGACCTCGCCGTCGTGGGCGACGTCGGCGAGACGGTGCGCGCGCTCCTGCCGCTCGTGAAGAAGGCGCGGTCGCGCAAGTTCCTCGACTCGATGGTCGCCAAGCACGAGAAGGCGATGACCGGCGTCGTCGGGGCGTACACGAAGAAGGTCGAGCGCACGACGCCGATCCACCCCGAGTTCGTCGCCGACACGCTCGACCAGGTCGCCGCCGACGACGCGGTCTTCACCGTCGACACCGGCATGTGCAACGTCTGGGCCGCGCGGTACATCACGCCCAACGGGAAGCGCCGCGTCATCGGGTCGTTCATCCACGGCTCGATGGCCAACGCGCTCCCCCACGCCATCGGCGCCGCGGCCGCTGGGCGTGCAGGGGGCCGCGAACGCCAGGTCGTCGCCATGGCCGGCGACGGCGGTCTCTCGATGCTGCTCGGCGAGCTCGTGACGCTCAAGCACTACGACCTTCCCGTCAAGGTCGTACTCTTCGACAACGCGAGCCTCGGCATGGTGCGCCTCGAGATGCTCGTCGACGGGCTGCCGATGTTCGGCACCGAGTCGCCGCACGTGGACTACGCCGCGGTCGCGAACGCGATCGGCATCCCGGCCGTGCGCGTCGAGAAGCCGAAAGACCTGCGCCGCGCCCTCCAGGAGGCGCTGAACCGGCCCGGGCCGGCGCTCGTCGACGTCGTCACCGACCCCCGCGCGCTCTCCATCCCGCCGAACATCACCGCGGGCCAGGTCCGCGGGTTCGCGGTCGCGATGAGCAAGGAGGTCCTCGGCGGCGGCATGGGCGAGGTCGTCTCGATGGCGCGTGCCAACCTGCGCAACGTGCCCCGCCCGTGACCGACGAGCCCACCCTCGCCGACGTCCGCGACACCGCCCGGGAGGTCTTCGGCTACCGCGACCTGCGCCCCGGGCAGCGCGAGGCGATCGCCGCGCTCCTCGACGGACGCGACGTCCTGCTCGTCCTGCCCACCGGGGCGGGCAAGTCCGCGGTCTACCAGCTCCCCGGCCTCGAGCTGCCCGGGCCGACGCTCGTCGTCTCGCCGCTCATCGCGCTCCAGCAGGACCAGGTGCGCTCCCTGCTCGAGCTGGGCGACGACGACGCGCGCGCCGCCGCCGTGAGCTCGGCCGTGCCCGCGGCCGAGCGCCGCGCCGCGCTCGAGGCCGCCGCGGCGGGCGAGCTCGAGTTCCTCTTCCTCTCGCCCGAGCAGCTCGCCAACGACGAGGTGCTCGACGCCGTCCGCGCGGCCCGGCCGAGCCTCGTCGCGGTCGACGAGGCGCACTGCGTCTCGACCTGGGGGCACGACTTCCGGCCCGAGTACCTGCGCGTCGGCGAGCGCCTCGACACGCTCGACCCGCGGCCGCGCGTGCTCGCGCTCACCGCGACGGCGTCCCCGCCCGTGCGCGAGGACGTCGCCGAGCGCCTGCACCTGCGCGACGCCGCGGTGATCGTCCGCGGGTTCGCCCGCCGCGGGATCGCGCTCGAGGTCGTGCGGGCCGTCGAGGCGGCGGACAAGGACCGCGCGGTCGTCGAGCGCGTCCGCGCGGAGGCCGAGCACGGCGTGGGGATCGTCTACGTCGGCACGCGGCGCCGCACGACCGAGGTCGCCGACGCGCTCGCGGAGGCGGGGCTGCGCACCGCGGCCTACCACGGCGGGCTGCGGCGGGCCGAGCGCGACGAGGCCCAGCGGCGGTTCACGGAGGACGAGGTGGACGTCGTCGTCGCGACCTCCGCGTTCGGCATGGGCATCGACAAGCCGGACGTGCGGTTCGTCGTGCACGCCGACGTCCCCGGCTCTCCGGACTCCTACTACCAGGAGGTCGGCCGCGCGGGCCGCGACGGCGAGCCCGCCGTCGCGGTGCTGTTCTACCGGCCCGAGGACCTGGGCCTCCAGCGCTACTTCGCGGTCGGCGTGCCCGACCGCGACGACCTGCGCGAGGTCGCGCGCGCCCTGGGCCGGGGCGGTCCGGACGACCAGGCGCCCTCGGCGCCCGACGGGCGGGCGCGGCTGCCCCGGCGCCTGGCGCGGCTGCGCGCGCTCGTGGAGGACGCGCGGGCGCTCGCCGGCGAGGACGCGCGCCCGGGTGCGGTGGCCGACGTCGCGCACGAGCTCGCGGAGGCCCGCCGCCGGGTCGACGACTCGCGCCTGCAGATGATGCGCGCGTACGCCGAGACCCCGCAGTGCCGCCGCCAGTTCCTGCTCGCGTACCTCGGCGAGGGGCTGCCCGAGCCGTGCGGGCGCTGCGACACCTGCTGGGTCGGCACCGCCGAGGAGAGGGTCGCCGACGACGCGTCCGCGCCGTGGTCGACGGGCACGATGGTGCGACACCCCGAGTTCGGCGAGGGGACCGTCATGGGCTACGAGGGGGACGACCGCGTGACCGTGCTCTTCGAGACGCACGGGTACCGGACCCTGAGCCTCGACGCGGTGACGGACCAGGGCCTGCTCACGGCGTCCTGACCCGCCGGTGGCCGGCGCGGGCGCGCGTCCGGCTCCGCCGGCCCGGCCGGTAGCATCGCCGCGTGCTCACCAGGACGACGGTCACGGACGACCAGCTCGCGGCGCTCGTGGCGCCCCTCGGCGAGGCGCTGCGGTCCGAGCCGCTGAGCGGCGGGATGTTCGCGAGCGTCTTCGCCGTCGACCTCGCCCCGCGGCCGGGCGCGGTGCCCGACGACGTCCCGGGCCGCGTCGTCGTCAAGGTCACGGGCGCCGACACGTCGCGCCTCCTGCGCTACGAGCACGGCATCCCCGGCACCGAGGCGGCGGCCTACCGGGCCGCCCACGCCGCGGGCCTGCCCGTCCCGCAGGTGCTGCACGCCGACCTCACGCGCGAGCACGTGGACGGCGACGCGCTCGTCGTGACGTTCCTCGCCGGGACCCTGTGGAGCGCGCGCGAGGCCGACGTGGCGGAGTCCGCCGCCGTCCGCCGCGGGCTCGGGTCGTTCATGGCGCGGCTGCACCGGATCGCGGGCGACCGGTTCGGCTACCCGGCCCCCGCGTCGGACCTCGCGGCGGCGAGCTGGCCCGACGCGCTCGCGCGCATGGTCGACGCCGTGCTCGACGACGCGCTCGCCTGGGGCGTCGACCTCCCGGCGGACCGGGTGCGCGACGCCGTCGCGCGGCACCGCGACGTCCTCGCCCGCGTCGAGGTCCCCCGGCTCGTGCACGCGGACCTGTGGCCGGGCAACGTGCTGCTCGCGCCGGACGCCCCGCGGATCGTCGGCGTGCTCGACGCCGAGCGGTCGCTCTGGGGCGACCCGCTGTTCGAGCTCGCGGGCGCCGACCAGCTCGGTGCCGGGCCCGTCGACGCGGACCTCCTCGCGGGCTACGCCGCCGAGGGCGGCGACCTGGGGCTGGGCGACGGCACGCCCGGCAGCGGCGACCCCGCGGCGTGGACGCGCCTGCGCCTGTACCGCACCTACCTGTCGTGCCTCCTCGCGGTCGAGGTGGTGCCGCGGGGCTACGAGGGCGACTGGGTCGAGGGGTACGCCGGCACGGCCCGCGCCAACCTGCTGCGCATGCTGGACGAGCTGGGCGCCTGAGACTCCCGCGTGGGGAGTCCTCCCCATGTGACGTACCCCCGGATCGCCCCACGGCATGGTCGGGTCACGGTAAGGTGTGCGTACGTTCACGACAACTCCACACGCCACTCCCGCGCCGTGGCCACCCGTCCGAGGGGACCTCGCATGATCGCGTTCATCGTCATCGGCATCGCCGGACTCGCCCTCCTGCTCCTCTCGCTGCTCGTCGGCGAGATCGTCGACCTGGGTGACGGCGCGGTGTCCGGGACGACGCTCGGCGTCGGTGGCGTGGTGTTCGGCGCGGTCGGCGTGATCGTGGCGTCCAACGACCTGCCGACGTGGCTCGCGTACGTCGGGTCCCTCGTCGTGGCGCTCGTCGTCATGGTGCTCGTCCAGCTGCTGGTCAAGAACCTGCGCGCGTCGGAGGACGGCGTCCCCGTGTCCCTCGTGGGCGTCCAGGGCACCGCGACGACCGCGATCGACCCCGCGCGCGGCGAGGTCTCGCTCGACGCGGCGCACGAGCTCGAGCGCCGCCTCGCGTGGTCCGACGAACCCATCCCGGAGGGCGCGCGCGTCGTCGTGCTCGAGCAGTCCGGGAGCCGCGTGCGCGTCCAGCGGCACTACCCCAACGACTGAGGTCCGACGGACCGACCACGGCGCCCCGCGCGTCGTCCCGTGGGTGCCGCGCACCCGCACGCACCACCGGCCGGCCGGCCGGGCACGCCCCGACCGGTCCGCCGTACGACTGCCGCACGTCCTGACCTGCCCGCACCCACGGAAGGAGACGCGCCCCGGCGCGGACCATGTTCGACGACACGAACCTCATCACGACCCTGGCGATCGTCGCCCTGGTCATCGCGTTCTTCGCGGTGGTCATCTTCATCAGCAAGCGCATCCGCCGCGTCCCGCCGAACGAGGCCCTGGTCATCGTCGGCCGCGGCGCAGGCCGCAAGGAGGCCGGGGGCAGCGGGCAGAAGGTCGTCGTCGGCGGCCGCACGTTCGTCTGGCCGATCCTCCAGCAGGGCTTCTCCATCTCGCTCGAGCAGCGCCAGATCGGCATCACGGTCGAGGGCGTGGACAAGAACCGCATCAAGATCGCCATCAAGGCGTCGATCAACTTCAAGGTGCGGGGCGACGAGGAGGGCGTGCGCCGCGCGGCCCAGCGCTTCCTCTCCCAGCAGGGCACGCTCACCGAGATCATCAAGGAGTCCCTCGAGGGCTCGCTGCGCTCCATCGTCGGCGACATGACGATCGAGCAGATCATCTCCGACCGCAAGGGCCTGTCCGACCGCGTCGTCGAGTCCACGAAGGCCGACCTCTCGGAGCAGGGCCTCCAGGTCGACCTGCTCAACATCTCCGACATCTCGACGCCGGGCTCGGACTACCTCGCGAACCTGGGCCGCGCCGAGTCGGCCCGCGCCCGCCAGGTCGCCGAGGTCTCCGAGGCCGAGGCCCAGCGCGCGTCGGAGTTCGCCGTCATCGAGGCGGCCGAGCAGATCGCCGAGCGCCAGAAGGCCCTCGACCTCAAGCGCGCCGCGATCAAGGCCGACACCGACCGCGCGAACGCCGAGGCCGAGGCCTCCGGACAGCTCGCGCGTGCCGAGCAGGACCGCCTCGTCGCGCAGCAGGAGCGCGAGGCGCTCGCCGAGCAGGCACGCGTGACGCAGGAGCGCCTCGACATCGAGGTCCGCAAGCCCGCCGAGGCCAAGGCGTACGCGGAGGTCCAGGAGGCCAACGCGCGTCGTGACGCCGCGAACGCCGCGACCGAGGCCGACGCCTACAAGCGCACTGTCATCGCCGAGGCGAACAAGACCGCGGCCATCCAGGACGCCGAGGCGTCCGCGCAGGCCGTGCGTCGCGCCGGTGAGGCCGAGCGTGACCGCCAGGTCGCGCTCGCGGCCGGTATCCGGGCCGAGGGTGAGGCCCGCGCCGCCGCGATCGAGGCCGAGGGTCGCGCCGAGGCGGCGGCGACCGACGCCAAGGCCGACGCGCTGCAGAAGTACGGCGAGGCGGCGCTCGTCCAGGAGCTCATCGAGCGCCTGCCGGAGATCGTGCGGGCCGCGGCCGAGCCGATCGGCAACATCCAGGGCATGACCGTCGTCTCGACCGACGGCGCGTCCGCGCTCACGAAGAACGTCGCGTCGGTCCTGGGCGAGGGCCAGGGCGTCATCAAGCAGCTCACGGGCGTGGACATCAACCAGCTCATCGCCAACCTCGCGGGCACGCAGCTCGCGGGCTCGGGCGACGCGCCGACCAACGGCACGTCGCACTGACCCACCCCGCCGAGCATGCGGCCGTGGCCCGTCCGAACCTCCGGGCGGGCCACGGCCGCATGCTCGGCGAGCCGGACGGCAGACCTGGGAGTAGGACTCAGGCCCAGCCGAGGCGGCCGAACGCGTTGAGCGCGAGCAGCACGCCCAGCGCCCCGAGCACCCAGCCCGTCATGTCCGTCGCGTTCTTCGTGAGCCAGCGGTCGAGCCGACGCAGCACCGGGTCGACCGCGCGCGCCGCGACGAGCCGGCCGAGCAGCAGCAGGAGCGCGGGCGCGACCATGACGACGCAGTACGCGGCGAGGATCGCACCGCTCCCGGGCCAGCCGACGTCCGACGTCGTGACGATCCCGATCGCGGCGAGGTAGGGCAGCATCGTCCCCACCTCGATCGCGACGGCCCCGAGGGCCAGCCCCACGAGCGGCAGGACCGACGAGCGTGTCCGGACCGCGCCGGTCCCGACGGCGTCCGCCTCGATCCCCAGCGCGCGCTCGCGCCACCGCGAGATCCGGCCCGGGCGCGGGGACGACGACGGCGCGCCCGCCCCCGCGGGCTCGGCACCGGCACCGGCGCCGGTCCAGGGGCCGGCTCCCACGGCGTCGGGCCGACCCGCGACCGACGGGGCGGCGTCGGACTGCGCGGCCTTGCGGGCCGCGCGCTTGCTGTCGAACCGGAAGCTCAGCGCGAACAGCCCGATCCCCAGGAGGAGCTGCACGATCGCGGCGGCCCGCGTGTCGAGCGCGGCGCCGAACCTGTCGAGGAACGCGCCCGCGCCGAGCAGCACGACGATCCCGACGGCGAGGTAGAACCCCGCCACCGTGCCGAGGTACACGAGCACGCGTCCCGCGCGCAGCCGCCCCGGCGCGAGCAGGAGCCACACGGGGATGAGGAGCGTGCCGAAGCTCGTGGAGTCGATGAGCGCCAGCACGACGAGCACGCTGGCCATCGCGGCCAGGCCGAGGCCCGGACCGCCGACGGCGTCGAGGTCGAGAGGGAGGTCCATGCCCCGAGCGTCCCGCCCGACGCGCGGGCGTGTCGTCCGGCGAACGACCGACCCGCGCGCCCGGAAGAGGGCCCCGATGGCGCGCGCGAGCGCCCCGTGCCGGGCCGGGGCGGGGCGTCGTACACCGTTCGACCGATCCGTCGCCGGGCGGGCTGTGCTGGGATGGAGGCGTGAGCACGCACGACGGCGGGACGCAGGACGCGCGCGCGGCCGTGCCCGGGCGGGGCGGGCGCTGGCGGACGGCGGTCGGCTCCCTGCGCGGCGTGTGGCGCATCGAGGACCGCCGGAACGACCTGTTCTCGGCCGTCACGACGTTCGTCCTCGGCTGGGTCCTGCTCGAGGTCGGGCTCGTCGGGATCGTCCGCGCGTCGTTCGTCGTCGAGCCCGCGCACGCCTGGTGGCGCGTGGCGCTGCTCGCCGTCGGGTGCCTCCTCATCCTCGCCAAGCGCGCGCACCCGATCCTCGCTCTCCTCGGCGGGGTGGTCGTCACCGCCGTCGACCTGCGGTGGGGCGGGAGCCTCGCGCTCATGCTCGTCCTGTGGGACCTGCTCTACGCCGCCGCCCTCTGGTCGCGGCCACGGGCGCGCGCCTGGCTCTGGGGCGTCGCGGCGACCGTGGTGGCGGTGGGCGCCGTCGGGGCGGGCGAGGCCGCGCGCGACGTGCGGGAGTTCGTGTACATGGGGCTCCAGCTCAGCGCCCTGCTCCTCGTGCCGATGTGGTGGGCCACCAACGTGCGCACGACGAGCGAGCTCGCCGAGGTCGCGGGCGAGCGCGCCGACCTCGCCGCGCGCGAGGCCGAGGCCGCGGCCCGCACGGCCGACCTGGAGCGCCAGCGCGCGAGCGACCTCGAACGCATCGCCCAGCTCGACCGGCACGAGGCCGTCCGGGCCGAGCGCGCCGCGATGGCGCGCGACCTGCACGACGTCATCGCGTCGCACCTGTCGACCATCGCCATCCACTCCGGCGCCGCGCTCGCCCTCCCGCCCGACGCCACGAAGGACCGCGCGGCGCTCGAGCAGGTGCGCGCGAGCGCCGTGGCGTCGCTCGACGAGATGCGCTCCATGATCCTGCTGCTGCGCACCGAGGGACGGCGCGAGGGGGACGGCGCGACGGACGCCGTCGCCGCCCCCGGCCGCCTCGCCGGCCTCGACACGCTCCTCGACGCCGCGCGCGCGACGACGACCGTCACGCTCCACGACCCGGACGGCGTCGCGGCGTCGCCGCTGCCCGCGGCGGCGGACCAGGCGCTGTTCCGCATCGCGCAGGAGTCCCTGACGAACGCGCTCAAGCACGCGCCCGGCGCCCCGGTCGCCGTCGAGCTCTCCCGGCACGGGGCGGCCGTCGTGCTGGAGGTGCGCGACGACGGCGCCCCCGGCTCCGGGACCGTCGAGCCACCGCTGAGCGCCGGCACCGGCCTGCTCACGATGCGCGAGCGCGCCGACGGTCTCGGCGGGACGTGCAGCGCCGGCCCGCTGCCCGGGGGCGGGTGGTCCGTGCGCGCCGAGATCCCCGTGGCCGGGCTCCCCGTCGAGAGGCAGGACGCGTGACGCGACGACCGGTCCGGGTGCTCCTCGCCGACGACCACGCCGCGATCCGGGCGGGCCTGCGCCTCCTGCTCGACGCCGCGCCGGACGTCGAGGTGGTCGGCGAGGCCGCGGACGGCACCGCCGCCGTCACGAACGCCCGGGCGCTGCGGCCCGACGTCGTGCTCATGGACCTGCGGATGCCGGGCGTCGACGGCATCGAGGCGACGCGCGTCATCACCGGCGAGCACCTCGCCGAGGTCCTCGTGCTCACGACGTTCGACCTCGACGAGTACGTGGACGGGGCGCTGCGCGCCGGGGCCGCGGGGTTCCTCCTCAAGACGGCCGAGCCCGCCGCGCTCCTCGACGCCGTGCGTCGCGTCGCGGACGGCGACGGCGTCCTCGCGCCCGAGGTCACCCGCCGGCTCCTCGCTGCGTTCGCGCGCGGCGCCGTGCCTGACGCCGGCCCCCCGCTCCCCGCGGGATCGCGCCCGGGCGGCACGGATGGTCTCGGGGACCCCGCGGCGTCGGGCGGCGGGGGCGTCGTCGCCGACGACCTACCCGACCCGCGGGTCGCCGACCTCACGCCCCGCGAGGTCGACGTGCTCGCGGCGCTCGGCCGCGGCCTGTCCAACCAGGGCATCGCGACCGACCTCTACATCACCGAGGCCACGGCCAAGACGCACGTGTCGCGCGTGCTCGCGAAGCTGGGCGTCGCGACCCGGATGCAGGCGGCGATCGTCGCGCGCGACACCGGCCTGGCCTGACACCCCCCCCCGGCCGCCGACCACGCGACCGTGGCCGCCGAGCACGGGATCAGCGACCGGAAACTGCCCGATCCGGTCGCCGACCCCGTGCTCGGCGAGACGGGGGTGGGGAGCGAGGCCGGTCAGGCCGGGGCGAGGCCCGGGCTCTGCACGACGAGGGCGGCGTGCCGGGCGCCCGCCCGCATCGCCTCCTCGACGTCAGCACCGTGCAGGTGCGCGTCGAGGAAGCCCGCGAAGAAGCCGTCGCCGGCGCCGTTCGTGTCGACGACGTGCGGCACGGGCTGTGCCGGGACCTCGACGAAGCCACCGTCCGGCGTGAGCGCGACCGCGCCCCGCGACCCGTGCGTGCAGACCACCAGGCGCGCACCCGCCTCGACCCGGGCGGTCATGAAGCCGCGCCAGTCCTCGAGCCGGTCCCCGCTGAGGAACACGTGCGTGCCCGCGTCGACCCAGGGCCGGTGGAACGCGGACTCGCCGTCGTGGTCGTGCAGGTCGACCCAGACGTCGCGGCCGCGGGCCACGGCGAGGTCGAGCACCGGGAGCGCGGGCACCGCGAGGTCGACGACGACGGCCCGCGCCGCGTCGAGCGCCGCGACGGTGGCGTCCCACCCCGCTCCCCGCGCCGGGACCTCGCCGGGGGCGCGCAGGTAGACCGAGACGCGGCCGCCGTCGTCGTCCATGAGGTTGAGGTGGCTCTCGGTGCTGCCGTCGGGCGAGGGCTCCGCGAGCACCCGCACCCCCGCGCCCTCGAGCACGGACCGGACGCGCGCGGCGTCGTCGTCCGTCCCGAGCACGGTGCGCAGGAGCACCGACCGGCCGAGGCGCGCGAGGTTGAGCGCCTTTCCCGCGGACGTCCCACCGACCGTGTGGCGGTGGGACCTGGCGAACACCGTGTGCGGCGTGGGAGCGGGCAGCTCGTCGAGCTGGACGAGGAGGTTCCACGACGCCGGCCCGGCGACGAGGACCTCGGCCTGCGGGGGCGTCATCGGTCCGTCACCGTGATGCCGAGGCTGTGGGCGAACGTCGCGGCGAGGCGGGCGAGCTGCATCGAGTCGATGGTCGAGCCGCGCAGCGACTCGATGCCGCCGAGCTCGTCGATCTCCGCGCCGCGCAGGTCCACGTGGGCGAGCGTGGCGCCCTGCACGTCGATCCGGCGCACGCGCGTACCCTCGAACGCGACGCGCAGCGCGTCGGACGCGACGAGGTCGAGCTCGTCGATCGTGCAGTCGGTGAACATCACGTCGCGCAGCGACGCGCCCCGCAGGTTGACGAAGCCGAGCTTGCAGCCGACGAACCGCACCCCGGCCCACGACGACTCGTAGAGCTCGGCGGACCCGAGGCGTGCGCCCCGCACCTCGACCTCGCGCCACCGGCCGCGGGTCCCGCGCACCACCGGGACGTCGAGGCGCCCCAGCACGACCTCCGTGAGCGTCACCGCCCCGAGGTCGGCCTCGTCGGCGCGCACCTGGTCGAGCCGCGTGGAGAACACGCTCGCGCCGTGCAGGTCGAGCCGGTCGAGGCGGAGGTCGGTGATCTCGACACCCTCGAGGTCGGCCTCCGCCTCGAGGTCGTAGGCGTCACCGGGCTGGAGGTCGTCCAGGACGACCGGGTCGATCACGGGTGGTTCGGTCGTCGGCTTCTTCGGGGGCACGCCCCGAGCCTAGGACCGGCCACCGACGCCCGGGCCCGCCGTCGCGCGGGCCCTGATCACCTCGAAGATCGCGGACCAGCCGTCCCGCCCGTGCCCGGCGGCGAGCGCGCGCTCGTAGTGGGACAGGACGGCGCGCGGGAGCGCCGTGTCGACGCCGAGCTCCTCGCTCGCTCCGAGGACGTGCGCCGCGGTCGCCCCCATCATCGTCGCCGTGCTGAGGTGCCCGGGGTGGACGCCGGTCTCGAAGTCCGCGCCCGGCGCCCCCTCCCCGCCGACCATCGCGGGCGTCTCGACGAGCGTCCGCAGCGCCTCGGGCACGAACTGCGTGGGCGGCACCCCGGCCGCCTGAGCGAGCGCCGCGGCGTGCGCGACGCCCGACAGCGCCGTGAGGAACACGTCGAGCTGCGCCTGGTACAGCAGCTGCGCGAGGCCCGGGTCCTCGCCCACGTGGCGCGGAGCGCCGAGCAGCGCGAGCACGCTCTCGTGCGCACGGAACGCCGCCCGGGGACCGGAGTAGTACACGTACGCGTCCGCGGTCCCGACACCCGGGGGCGGCGTCATGACTCCACCCGCGACGAGGGTCGCGCCGTGCTCGGCGACCCACCGTGCCGCGGCACGGGTCGCCCCCGGGGTGTCCGAGCTGAGGTTGACGACGGTCCGGCCGCGCAGGACGTCGGTCGCGCCGCCGAGGACGTCGTACATCGCCGCGTAGTCGGTCAGGCTCAGCAGGACGAGGTCGCTCGCGGCGACCGCCTCCGCGGGCGACGCCGCACGGACCGCGCCCTCGGCCACGAGCGCGTCAGCACGCGACGGCGTGCGGTTCCACACGGTGACGGGGTGGCCTGCGACGAGCAGCGTGCGGACCATGGCCTGGCCCATCGGCCCCAGGCCGATCAGGGCGACGGGGGCGTGCGCGCTCATCGCGCTCCTCCTGCGGCACCGGTACCGATGACAGCGGGTGCGGCGGTGGTGCGCCCGGGGTCCCTGATGCTCTCGACGGCGCGCGCGAACCCGTCGCTGCCGTGACCGGCGTCGACCTGCCGGCGCACCAGCGCCTGGACGGCCGCGACGACGTCGGTCGCGAGCCCGGCCTCCTCGCTCGCCCGGACCATGTCGGACAGGTCCGAGAACTCGAGGCTCTGCTGGCCGGGGCCGGCGAAGTCGCGGCGGTCGATGACGTCGGCGTAGCCCGCGAGCTCCGACGTCATCGCCGCGATCCAGGGTGCCGCTCGGCGCGCGAAGTCGCTCGCGCTCACGCCCGCCGTCCCGACCATCGCGACGCCGTGGAAGAAGCCCGCGAACATCGCGTACATGCCCGCGAGCAGCGCGAGGTCGTAGAGCGGCGCCAGACCGGGGTCCTCCCCGAACCACGTGCTCCCGCCCCACGTGCCGAGCACGGGACGGGCGGCGTCGAACGCGCTGCGCGACCCGCTGTACAGGACCTCGGAGCCCGGCCCGCCGATCATCGACGGGACGGCCATGATCCCGCCGTCGAGATAGTCGGCGCCGTGGGTGCCCGCCCAGGCGGCGAGCTCGCGCGACTCCTCGGGCGTGGTCGTGACGAGGTTGACGAGCGTCCGGCCCGCGAGCGCGTCCGCGACGGGGTCGAGCGTCTCGTGCACGGAGGCGTGGTCGAGCAGGACCGCGACGACGAGCGGCGAGGCGGTGACGGCCTCGCGCGCAGACGCCGCCTCGCGGACGCCGGACTCGAGGAGAGCGCTCGCCCGTCCCGGCGTGCGGTTCCAGACCGTCGTCGGGTGACCGGCGGCGACGGTCGCGGCAGCGAGCGCGCTGCCCATCGCGCCGAGGCCGAGCACCGTGACGGGGATGACGCGTTCCGAGGGTCGTGCAGGCTGCTCAGACATCGTTCCTCCGGGTGGGGTGGCGGTGCTCGGGCGGGCCGACCGCGCGGCGCGCCCTCGCTGTCCACCCTCCCCGGCGTACGGTCGCCCGGGAAGAACGCACTTCGAGGTGGGGTTCTCACCTCAGGGTGAGCGTGCAGGTCAGGACGCCGCCCGGCACGGAACCGGTCAGCGACGAAGGAGCGAACGATGACGACGACGACGGTCCGCACCTCCCCCGGCAGTCCGCCCACCGGTGCCTCCACGAGCACCGCGCGACGCGGCCCCTACGTCTGCGGGCTCGACGCCGCGATGGACGTCGTGAGCGGGAAGTGGAAGTCGCTCATCCTCTGGGAGCTCGAGGACCACGGGGTGCGTCGGTACGCCGAGCTCAAGCGCGGTCTGGTCGGCGTGAGCGACAAGGTGCTCGCGCAGCAGCTCCGCGAGATGGAGGCGGACGACCTGCTCGTGCGCGAGGTGTTCCCCGAGGTCCCGCCGCGCGTCGAGTACTCGCTCACCGAGCACGGCAGCGCGCTCAACGCGGCGCTCGCGTCGCTCGGCGACTGGGGCCGTGACCGCATCGAGCGGATCGGCGCCGCACGCGTCGGCTGACCCGATGCCTCAGGGCTCCGGGTGGAGAGCGTCGTAGCGCCAGAAGCGGCGCTGGGCCCGCACGACGAGCCACAGCACGACGACGCACGCCACGCCCCCCGCGACGGCGGCCCACGCCTCCCCCACCCAGGTCGCCTGCGCCCCGAGGACGAGCTCGCCGAGGCGCGGCCCGCCCGCGACGACGACGATGAACACGCCCTGGAGCCGGCCGCGCATGTCGTCGGGCGTCGCGGTCTGGAGGATCGTCTGGCGGAACACCGCGCTCACGGCGTCGGACGCGCCCGCGAGCGCCAGCGCGACGCTCGCCGCGACGACGCCGCCCACGAGGACGGTCGTCGGGGTCGTCGCGCCCACGCCGAGGAGCACGACGCCGAACAGCACGATCGACAGCCCGTACGCCGTGATCGCCCACACGATGACGCGGCCCTGCCACCGCACGCGCGACAGGCCGCCGGAGAACACGCCCGCGAGCACGGCCCCGACGGCGAACGCCGCGGTGAGGACGCCCGTCGTCGCCTCGCCACCCCCGAGGAACACGACCCCGGCGGCGGGCAGGAGCACGCGCGGCGAGGCGAGCACCATCGCGGCGAGGTCGACGAGGAACGTCGTGCGGACGTTCGGCTGGGTCGCGAGGTACCGCAGGCCGTCGACGACGGACCGCCACCCCACGACGCGGCGCCGGCGCCCCGCGGGTGCGGCGGTGACCGCGGCCGGGGCACCGGGGGCGGCGGGCAGCGGCGGGATGTCGGGGAGCCGCCACACCGCCCACAGCGCGGCCGTGAACAGGACGGCGTCGATCGTGTACGCGACCTGGTAGCCCCACAGCGCGACGAGGAACGCGCCACCCAGCGGGCCGACGGTGAGCGCGACGTTCCACGCGATCGTCTGGAGCGCGTTCGCGGCGGGCAGGAGCCGCGGCTCGACGAGGCGCGGGATGATCGCGGAGCGCGCCGGGTTGTTGATCGCGAAGGCGGCGGACTGCGCCGCGACGAGCGCGTAGAGCACCCCGACCGAGTTCAGGTGCAGCCACGCCTGGACGGCGATGAGCGCGGTCACCACCCACAGCGCCGTCGAGGCAGCGAGCGCGACCTTGCGGCGGTCGTACGCGTCGACGAGCGCGCCGCCGTAGAGCCCGAGCACCACGAGCGGCACGAGCGCGCAGAGGCCGAGCACGCCGACCGCGAGCGACGAGCCGGTGAGCGCGTAGACCTGCAGGCCGACGGCGACCACCGTGAGCTGCGAGCCGAGGTTGGAGATGCCGAGCCCCCACCACAGGCGGCGGAACGGCGGGGAGATGCGCAGCGGGGTCGTGTCCGCGAGAAGACCGTTGACTCGAGCCACGACCGCCGAGCCTACGTCAGCCCCCGGGTCGTGCCGTCCCCGTCGGGTCGGCCTGGTCCACGTCGGCGAGGGCGCTGTCGCGCGCCTCCGCCTCGCCCCACGCGTCGACGTGGCGGTGCGGGGGCCCCGGCGGCGGCGAGTACCCGGGGTGGGGCCCGGGCGTGAGGTAGGTGCGTGCGAAGAACAGCGAGGCCGCGAGGTCCTCGCGCCGCTCGGCCGCGGTGCGGGCCCGCCGCGTCGAGATCTCGACGACGACGTCCCCCGTCCAGCCGCGCTGCACGAGCTCGGTGAGGACCTTGTCGCACGGCTGGTCGCCCCGACCTGGGACGAGGTGCTCGTCCGTGATGGACGACGACCCGTCCGCGAGGTGCACGTGCGCGAGGCGGCCGTCGAACACGTCGAGCAGCGCGAGCGCGTCCTGCTGCGCGACGGCGGCGTGCGACAGGTCGAGCGTCACGTGCTCGTAGCCGTGCTCGGACGGGTCCCAGCCGGGGAGGTACGCCTGCATCTCCCGCTTGCGGCTGCGCCACGGGTACATGTTCTCGACGGCGATCGTGACGCCCTCGGTCTCGTCGAGCTCGCCGACGAGGTCCTCGAACTCGCGCGCGTACCGGTACTGCCAGCGGAACGGCGGGTGCACGACGACGGTGCTCGCCCCGACCTCCTGCGCCAGCTCGACGCTGCGGCGCAGCTTGGGGCCGGGCGACCGTCCCCACACGCGCTGGCTCACGAGGAGCGTGGGCGCGTGGATGCTGCGGATCGGCACGTCGTGCTCGGCGGAGAGCCGGCGCAGCGCCGCGGCGTCCTGCGTCGTCTCGTCGGACCACACCATGACCTCGACGCCGTCGTACCCGAGGTCGGCCGCCGCCTCGAAGGCGTACTGGGCCTTGCGCGGGTAGACGCTCGCCGTGGACAGCGTGACGTGGATGCGCGGCGGCTCCCCCGGTGACGGTGGGACCTCCCGCGGCGTCGTCGCGTCTGACATGCCGGTCACCCTAGACCCGTCCGCTGTGGCCCACACCAGCGGGCGGTCGACGCCGACGACCTCGCGGCGCGCGGAGGGCTTCCGACCCTCCCCTTTCCCGGCCGGATCGCCTAGGATGCACTGGTCCAGACCACTTGTCTGCCGGAGGAACACCATGGACCGTGCCGTCGTCGTCGCGATCACCGAGGGCCTGCACGCCCGCCCGGCCGCGCTCTTCGTCAAGACCGCCGCCGCCCAGCCCGCGCCCGTGCGCATCGCCAAGCCCGGCGGCGACGCCGTCGAGGCGGCGAGCATCCTCGGCGTCATGACGCTCGGCGTGTCGGCCGGGGACGAGGTCGTGCTGTCGACCGACGCCGACGGCGACGAGGCGAGCGCGTCGATCGACGCGCTCGTCGCCTTCCTGGAGCGGACCGAGGTCGCCTGACGTCGTGCCCGGCCCCGCGGAGGCGGGGCC